>NZ_JBMKHJ010000019.1:0-85116 GCF_049237265.1 Enterobacter cloacae complex sp. IR5384
ATGGTCGCGGCAATGGCAAGCCTGGTGATGTGGCTGGCAGGTTACAGGGCAGAAAGGCAGTGTTTACACTGGCACTATCAGGCAAGCAGCATCAGGCACAGACGGGTTCTGTCATACCTGAGTCTGGCAGAAGAAGTCATCCGGCATGAGCCCGGGAAAGTAAGACGGCTGAAAATAGTTAACGAGATGAAAAAGCTGGGAAAAGAGTACAGTAATATGGTCATGGTGGCATGACCATATTACTGGGGATCCCTCAGCCCTGCGGGAGAGGGCATCAGACCGCACTATTCCCCTCCTGGGCTTTCTCCGGAACTTACCTTACTAACGAAATTTGTGATCTCCCTCGCAATGTTATTTATAACAAAATAATAACATTTAATTTACAAGGTATTGAGTTCCTTCAGAGCTCAACATGCCGTTGTTTATGGCAGGAGTATAATCATAATGACCGAAAGCATTACATCGAACGGGACGCTGGTTGCCAGTGATACCCGAAGAAGGGTATGGGCAATTGTTAGTGCCTCATCCGGTAACCTGGTTGAATGGTTCGACTTTTACGTCTACTCATTCTGTTCACTTTACTTCGCACATATTTTCTTCCCGTCAGGAAACACCACAACGCAGCTACTGCAAACGGCAGGTGTATTTGCAGCAGGATTCTTAATGCGGCCGATTGGTGGCTGGTTATTTGGCCGTATCGCAGACCGTCGCGGGCGTAAAACCTCCATGCTGATCTCGGTCTGCATGATGTGTTTTGGTTCCCTTATCATCGCCTGTCTGCCGGGGTATGACGCTATCGGAACCTGGGCGCCCGCCCTTTTATTGCTGGCTCGTTTATTCCAGGGACTCTCCGTTGGGGGAGAGTACGGCACCAGCGCCACGTACATGAGTGAAATTGCACTTGAAGGTCGGAAGGGTTTTTACGCCTCTTTCCAGTATGTCACGCTCATCGGCGGTCAACTGCTGGCCATTCTGGTTGTCGTGATCCTGCAGCAGATCCTCACAGACAGCCAGCTTCATGAATGGGGATGGCGAATTCCTTTCGCGATGGGGGCTGCACTGGCGATCGTGGCGCTTTGGCTGCGCCGTCAGTTAGACGAAACCTCGCAAAAAGAGGTCAGGGCGCTGAAGGAAGCGGGATCGTTTAAAGGACTGTGGCGAAACCGCAAAGCTTTCCTGATGGTTCTCGGTTTCACCGCCGGTGGTTCACTCAGTTTTTATACTTTTACCACCTACATGCAAAAGTATCTGGTGAATACTACGGGAATGCACGCCAACGTCGCCAGCGTCATCATGACCGCCGCGCTGTTCGTCTTTATGCTGATACAGCCGCTAATTGGTGCGCTCTCAGATAAGATCGGCCGTCGCACATCAATGTTGATTTTTGGTGGCATGTCCGCCTTATGTACCGTCCCCATTTTAACCGCGCTTCAGCATGTCTCATCACCTTATGCCGCATTTGCACTGGTGATGCTGGCGATGGTGATTGTGAGTTTCTACACCTCGATCAGCGGAATACTCAAGGCCGAGATGTTTCCGGCACAGGTGCGTGCTTTGGGAGTAGGGCTTTCTTATGCGGTCGCCAATGCCCTGTTTGGTGGTTCGGCGGAGTACGTTGCGCTGTCCCTGAAATCATGGGGAAGCGAAACGACATTCTTCTGGTATGTGACGATCATGGGTGCGCTGGCCTTTATCGTATCCCTGATGCTGCATCGCAAAGGGAAAGGTATTCGTCTTTAATAATGCGCCATCTGCCACACGGCATAGCCGGTCGTGGCACCGGCAACATCCCAGGCAAAATCTTTCCAGCTCCAGCCGCTCCCTGAGGGGCGGCTATCCCATAATTCTTTAGATGCCCCAAGACTGACTGAGAACATCAGGCCGATTGCCGCACTACGATCCCGGCTATACCCCTGGTGCTGGGCGTACTCATTACCGGCAGCGGACAACATCGCGGATGCGAGGAAGTGTTGCGCTTTATCCTGGCCGGACCAACTATCGTTCGCCATATGGCTACAGCCGGTTAAACAGAGGGTCATGACTAACAGAGGAAGACGCATCAACAGCTCCATAAAAAAGCCCTGCGGGTGGCAGGGCCTGGATATTACAGAATACGGCTGATAAGACGATCGATACGGATGCGACGCAAACGGCGAATAAGCTTACGAACCTTCACCGGATAATCGGCAATGCTCTGAAGCTCGCGGTAATGACGAACAACCGTCGTATGTGTACGAATAAGTTCCAGTTCACGTTCACGCTGCGCGGCCAGTTCATGTTGTGGATCGTGGATCAGAATTGCGTTTTCCAGATCCAGACGCCAGGCACGAGGGTTCAGGTTGTTGCCGGTCAGCAGCATCCATTCATCATCAACCCACATTCCTTTGAGATGATAGCTGTTATCTTCATCTTTCCAGAGACGCACCACCAGCTGGTCGGTGTTTACGTAATACTGTAAGCGACTGAGGAAACGACGCAGGTTAATCTCATAAAGGTAGGGCAGGGCGCCGATGATTTTGAAGGGTTGATCTTCAGGAATGAAAAAGTCATTAGCCGTTTTATCACCGACAATAATTTCCACTTTTTTACCGTCGCGCAGCAGCTGAATGATATTGCGCACCAGCACGGCGGGAAGGTTAAAGTACGGCGTACAGATAGTGAGCTTCTGCTCTGCGCACGGCATCAGATGGAAAATCGTTTTGTTCAGCAGGCTGGATTTGCCTAAGCCCACCAGAGGTGTAACGGACAGCTCTTCGTTGTTTGCATCGCCCTGGAAATGATAAACCGCATCGCGTAGCTCCTGGCGGAACGCGCGAACGTCGTTTTTGATTTCCGGGCTTTTCGGGCGATGAGGATCGTCAAGGCGATTCGCACCACGGCCATGTACCAGATGCTTATCCACCCAGTTAAACATGATGTCGGCCATCTGCGAATTACGGATCAGATGGTAGCGGTCGTAGCGATACTTATCGAGCTGATGAAGGTAAACATCATTCAGACTCGCGCCACTATAAAGCACGCTGTCATCGATGATGAACCCTTTGAAATGGAGTACGCCAAGCGCTTCACGGGTATTCACCGGCACCCCGTAAACAGGGACATCAACGCCAGGATTTTCCTGCGCCGTGCGGCAATACCAGTCTGCGTTTGTATTTGAAGCAGCAGCGCCAATACGGCCACGCTGAGCGCGGTGCCAGTCAACCAGCACGCGAACATCCAGTTCAGGACGCTGACGCTTGGCTTCGTAGAGCGCATTCAGGATCGCGCGGCCACCTTCATCTTGTTCAAGATAGAGTGCCACAATGCAAATGCGTCGTGTGGCGCTGGCAATCTTTTCCAGAAGCGTCTCCCGAAAATGAGCGGGAGCGTAAAAGAACTCTACATCATCAACTGACTGAGAAATCTTCGGTAGTTGAGCAAGGTGTTGTTGATGTTTATTACGCTTAAATTTTGACAACATCACAGTGCGTTTCTTCTCTGTTCATTGAAGGGTTGTCTGTACCATGCAAACAACATAAGCGGACAATGATACCACCAGTCCCGTCCAAAGTGGGTAACATTTCCAGTAGCTTACTCGGGTTTATCCGGCGATTTCAGAGTGAGGGAGAGGGCAACAATCCCCTCGTCCAGCTGAATATCAACATCAAAACCGAGTTTTCGCGCCAGGGTCACCATACCGCGATTGTTTGGCATAGTAATGCCATTCAGGCGTAACAATCCGTGATCGCGCGTATAACTGATGAGTTTTTCCAGTAGCCGCCGCCCAAGGCCCAGGCCTTTAAGATCGGAGCGCACCAGTACGGCAAACTCCGCATCGACGTTATCCGGATCTGATATCGCACGCGTCACGCCAAGGATCTCATCACCGTTTTCGGAACGACGAACGGCGACAAAGGCCATTTCACGATCGTAGTCGATCTGGGTCATATTGGCTAAATCATCATGGGTAAATTCGTTGATTTCGCTGAAGTAGCGATAGTAAAGATCCTCTTTCGTGACCTGAGAGATAAACGTCCGCAGTTGCGGTTCGTCTTCCGGCAAAATGGGGCGAAACAGCGAACGCTCACCGTTCTTCATCTCCACCCACTCTTCCAGTTGCAGAGGATAAGGACGGATCGCCAGGCGGCTCTCTCTGTCGCCTTCGAATGGCGCGATATCCAGCGTGACGTCCAGCGCCGTGAACTCATTGCCGGAGGCGAGCAGAGGATGAATGTCCAGCCGCTGGATCTCCGCGCAATCGACTATCAGGTTTGAGACCTGTACCAGGAACTGGCTTAACCCCGCAATGTCGAGCGGACGCAGGGCGCTCCGGCCACGGATTTTTTTGCTTTTGATGGCCTGAATAATCAGATAGCGAGCAAGGTTCATGTTCAGCGGCGGTAAGGCCACCACGGCTTGTTCTTCAGGGCGCCATTCCACGCCACCTTCTCCCAGCATGATGAGCGGGCCAAAAACCGGATCGTGCTCAACAACCACCCGCAATTCCTGTGCGCCCGCGCGGTTCGCCATGCTTTGCACCAGCAGTCCGTGGATTCTGGCCTGAGGCCAGGCCATTTTTACGCGGTCGAAAATAGCATCTGCCGCTTGCTGAACTTCAGCCGCGGTTCGAAGATACAGCATTACCCCCTGCACATCGGACTTGTGGGGAATATCCGGTGAGCGAAGCTTAAGGGCGACTGGATAGCCTATCTGTTCGGCAATATGTACTGCTTCCGCGCTGTCGCTGGCGATCCAGGTTGGCAGCGTCTGCATCCCATAGCTACCAAGAATGGGTTGCACTTCGTGAGTGTCCAGCGATGTCGCTCCTTCATCGATAGCCTGTTGCAACAGCCGGTGAACGTCGACGGAATTTGCCGTCAGATTGCCGGGCAATGCTGGAGTTTCACGTAACTGTTTCTGGTTACGACGGTACTCCACCATATGCATAAAGGCGGTAATAGTCCCTTCCGGGGTACGGTACGTTGGCAACACCGCTTCGCTGAACAGTCTCCGTGCCTCCTGAGAGGAGAACTCACCGCACCAGTTGGTGAGCAGAGTGACGTATTTACCACGCGGATGGTTACGCACTGCTTCAATGAGGGCTCGCGCGCTCTCACTGCCAGGAGCGACCGCGCTGGGGGAGTGGATAATCATCAGCGCATCGAAATCCTGACTATCCAGCAAAATAGAAATGGCTTTGATATAGCGATCGCTACTGGCATCATCGCGTAAATCAAGGGGGTTCCCGGGGGCAACGCTGATGGGTAAAGCCTCTCTCAGGCGCTGAAGCGTCTCTTCACCGAGCGTGGCCAGCTTGCCATTACGTAACCACAGTTCGTCCAGCGCCAGCGCCGCCGGAGCTGCGCCGTTACTGACGATCATTAATTTCTCTCCACGCAACGGACGCATATGACTCAACGTCTCGACGGCGGAAAAAAGTTCGTGCGTGTCCTGTACCCGCAGTAAACCCGCGCGCTGGATAGCCGCATCCCAGGCGGGATCCATCCCGGAGTGGGAATGCAGCAGGCTCTGTGCTGCAGGGCTGCGTCCGCTCTTGATGACTAGGATGGGTTTATTACGTGACGCACTGCGCGATGCCGACACAAAACGACGGGCGTCGCTAAGGTGTTCAAGATAAAGCAGGATCGCACTGGTTTTGCTGTCACGCGCCAGAAAATCCAGCAGTTCATCCACGTCGATATCCAGGCTGTCACCCAGGGCGATGAAGTAGGAGAACCCCATCTCACGCTGCTGCGCCCAGTCAAGGATCGTGTTGGATACCGCAGCCGACTGCGAAATAAAAGCAAGTTTGCCTTTACGGATCGGCACTGGAGAAAAGCTGGCATTCAGTCCTTGCCAGGGGGCGAGCAGCCCCAGACTGTTCGGCCCGAGAATACGCATTTGATAGCGGCTGGCGCACGCCAGAAGCTCAGGCTGCTGTTCAGGAGGAGATGAGAGGATAATGCAGGTCTTACACCCTTTCTTGCCGAGCGATTCCAGCAGTTCCGGGTTACGTTTCGCATTTGTACAAAGTACGGCCAAATCGGGTACGAAAGGCAGGCTCTGCACATCAGGCCACGCAAGCACCCCCTGAACGGCCTTATAGGCCGGTGTAACGGGCATAACGGGGCCATTAAATCCGCCAGCCAGCAGGTTGCGCATCATCAGATAGCCAGCGCGATCCGGTTTCATTGATGCGCCGATAACGGCTATGGATTTAGGACGTAGTAGCGCTTCTAACCCTCGCTGGCTCATGCAGGCCTCCTGTGAATGCAAGCGACCTGATGATTTTAAACGTTTTCTGTCCCGGTTGCTGTGACACTGCCCTTATGAACGGTTTTTCCCGCCAGATAGCGTTCGCGAAAACGGGAGAAATGGCTGCCCAGCGCGGCAGCCGCCTCGGTATCACCCGCTAAATCCAGCAGTGCGATCGCCACTTCGGCGGTGCAGTATTGTCCCTCGGCATGGGCTTCACGTAAGCGGTAGGCCGATACGCGAGAGAGGTCGACAGAAATGATCGGCAGCGCGTCAAGGTAAGGACTTTTACGGAACATTTTCCGCGCTTCTGTCCAGGTGCCATCCAGCATAATAAACAGCGGTGGTTTTCCGGATGGTGGGGCTGACAGTACCTGACGATCGGCGCCTGCATAGGAGGCGGGGAAAACGACCATCGGCTGATAGTCCGGGCTTGCCACTAAGTCGAGCAGGGCCTGAGGAGGCTCCGTTCGCGACCACTGAAACGCGGCCGTATCAGGCAGAATATCGGCGATCAGACGGCCCGTATTGCTGGGTTTCATCGGTTCGGTATCAAACATGACCAGGCAAAAACGGCTTTCCGCCGTGGCCGGTTCCAGCGTGTCGCACAGGCACACTTTTAACGGCAGCAGGCAGCGCTGGCAGCGACGGATGCGGTTGCCACGAGCGAGAAAAGGGCGAGTCGCGCGGGCAAGGCGTTCGGCGCGTAATTGAAGTACAGCGTTATCAGTCATGGGCGAAAGGGCAGGAAAAACCCCATTTTCGCAGAGGCGGGAACGGGGCACAAGATGTGCCCCGTGAATGTTACAGCGACTCGTTCAACCAGCTCTCGAAAGGCGCTTTGGGTACTGCGCCGTTGAGCATGTCGATGACTTCACCATTTTTGAAAATCATGATGGTCGGAATGCTACGAATACGAAAACGGGCGCTGAGCTCGCGTTCTGCCTCCGTATTCACCTTCACAAAACGCATCTTCCCGCTGCGCTCTTCGGCGACATCTTCGAAGATTGGCGCGAAGTTACGGCACGGGCCACACCATGGTGCCCAGAAATCGACAACCACCGGGAGATCGTCCTTGAGGAGTTTGTCCAGCGTAGCACCTGTAGCGTTAATCACATCGCCATCAAACAACTCATGGCCACAACGCCCGCATTTCGCACCATCCTCGATCCGAGCGTCCGGAATGCGGTTAAGAGCCTGACAGTTGGCACATACGGTATTCATAACTAACCTCTGATAGAACCATGGGACAGCGGCAGTATGCCGATAATGTTTCTAATATGTTACATATTATCAATGAGCCTGTTTGAAACGACAATGCGTTTTATTCAATGAGAACAATAGTCACAGGCTTTTGTACGAAATTATGGCTATGCGCTTGCACATCGGGTAATCTGCGCGCTTCGCGCAGCGCTGGTGGAGAAAAGCATGAACGACGAAATGAAAAATAAAAGCGGCAAGGTCAAAGTGATGTATGTCCGCAGTGATGATGACTCTGATAAACGCACCCAAAATCCGCGTACCGGAAAAGGTGGCGGGCGTCCGGCGTCCTCTCGTGCAGACGGTGGCCGTCGCCCCGCCCGCGATGACAGAAACAACCGCGGCGATGACCGCAAACGTGATGACCGCAAGCGTGACGATCGCAAACGCGATGATTTTGCACGTGAGGGTTCGTCACCATGGCGTACCGTGTCCCGCGCGCCTGGCGATGAGACGCCTGAAAAAGCCGATCATGGCGGCATCAGCGGTAAAAGCTTTATCGATCCGGAAGTGCTGCGCCGTCAGCGTGCGGAAGAGACACGCGTGTATGGCGAAAACGCCTGTCAGGCTCTGTTCCAGAGCCGCCCTGAGTGTATCGTTCGTGCATGGTTTATCCAGAGCGTCACCCCTCGCTTCAAAGAAGCCCTGCGCTGGATGGCGGCAAACCGTAAAGCCTACCATGTGGTTGATGATGCTGAGTTGACGAAAGCGTCAGGCACCGAACACCACGGTGGTGTCTGCTTCCTGATCAAAAAACGCAACGGCACAACGGTGCAACAGTGGGTCAGCCAGGCCGGTGCCGATGACTGCGTGCTGGCGCTGGAAGATGTGGGTAACCCGCACAACCTGGGTGCGATGATGCGCAGCTGCGCGCACTTCGGCGTTAAAGGAGTACTGCTGCAGGATGCTGCGCTGCTGGAATCCGGTGCTGCGATCCGTACTGCGGAAGGCGGTGCCGAGCACGTTCAGCCGATCACCGGCGACAGCGTTCTGGATGCCATCGAGCAGTTCCGTAAAGCTGGCTATTCCATTGTGACGACCTCCAGCCATGCCGGTACGCCGCTGTTTAAAGCGACGCTGCCGCGCAAGATGGTGCTGGTGTTAGGTCAGGAACGTGATGGTCTGTCAGACGCGGCACTCTCAAGTGCGGATCTGAGCGTCTCTATTGACGGGACGGGCAATGTGGAAAGTCTGAACGTTTCCGTCGCGACCGGCGTACTGCTGGCGGAGTGGTGGCGTCAGAACAAAGCATAAGCTCTTTATGTGCCGGGCCAGCCCGGCACATTCATTTCTTACTCGCTTTCTGCCGGTAACACGGGCATCCAGTCAATCGGCGTTTCGCCACGTTTTTCCAGCCACTCATTCGCCAGAACAAAATGATTACAGCCAAAGAAACCACGATGGGCTGACAGCGGAGACGGGTGTGGTGCTTTCAACACGTGATGACGCTGACGGTCAATAATCGCCCCTTTCTTCTGCGCATGCGATCCCCAGAGTAAAAACACTACCCCCTCACGATGTTCATTGATAAGGCTGATGACTTTATCCGTAAAGGTTTCCCACCCAAGGCTGGCGTGAGAGTGCGCCTGACCTGCTCGTACGGTTAAGACAGTATTCAGTAACAGCACGCCCTGGCGCGCCCAGCTTTCCAGATAACCATGATTGGGCCGGGTAAAACCGGGGATCGTTCCTTCAAGCTCTTTATACATGTTCAGCAGAGAAGGGGGGATAGCCACGCCCGGGCGCACGGAGAAGGCCAGCCCATGAGCCTGACCAGGGCCGTGGTAAGGATCCTGACCCAGGATCACGACTTTGACATCGCTCAGTTCGGTATAGCGAAACGCGTTAAATACGTCTTTCTGGGGCGGATAAATCGTCTGGCCAGACTGCCGCTCTGCCGCAACGGTACTGAGAGTGTTGATAAAATAGGGCTGCTGTTTCTCTTCTGCCAGCACATCGTGCCATGTCAGCGGTGTCGTCATCTCGCTCTCCTGCGAATCTCATTCTGCGCCTAGCTTAACCGCTAAATCCTGCGGTGCAAAATTCCATGCGGAAATTAGCCCTAACTCCTTAAAATATGGTTGAAAAATTACAGATTGATTTGAATTGGTAAGGCTGGGAAATTGATCTGAAACAATAAAACCAGACCACACTCTTTGTGTGGTTGGTGATTTTGTTGATTTAAATCAATAAATCACTGGGGTGTGAATGATATATATACACACAAGAAACAATGGTTTTACCAATTGGCCGCGAAAGGCCGACACCAGTTAATGTAGCCTAAGGGAGGCAACACATGATTACAGGTATCCAGATTACTAAAGCTGCAAACGACGATCTGCTCAACTCTTTCTGGCTGCTGGACAGCGAGAAAAACGAAGCACGCTGTGTGGTAGCAAAAGCGGGTTTTGCGGAAGATGAAATCGTTCCAGTTAATAAGCTGGGCGAAATTGAATACCGCGAAATCCCAATGGAAGTGAAACCAGAAGTGCGTGTTGAAGGTGGTCAGCATCTGAACGTGAACGTACTGCGTCGCGAAACGCTGGAAGATGCGGTTAAGCATCCTGAAAAATACCCACAGCTGACTATTCGTGTGTCTGGCTACGCGGTGCGTTTCAACTCCTTGACCCCGGAACAGCAGCGCGACGTTATCGCGCGTACCTTTACTGAAAGCCTGTAAGGTTTTTAGCCACGGGGGTGGAACAAAAAGCCGGGATATTTCCCGGCTTTTTTTTACTCTTCAGTTTTCGCTTCTGACGCAGTACCGCTTGGCTTACGGCGTTTACCAATATTCTTGGTATCGCGATGACGCTGCTTCACGCGCGGCTTCTCTTTTTCTTTCTCTTTTCTCTCCGCACGTTTCGCCAGTGCTTTTTTAGACGGTTTGCCCGTCATTTTTTCACTCGGTGCACGCGTGCTTGGGCGCAGGCCATCGACAACGCGGGATTTCAGCGGCTCGTCGATATAGCGACCAATTTTCTGCAGCAGCAGATGGTCGTGCGCTTCAACCAGGGAGATCGCTGTACCTTTACGCCCGGCGCGGCCGGTACGGCCGATGCGGTGCAGATAGGTATCACCGCTGCGCGGCATATCGAAGTTGATCACGTGGCTGACGTCCGGAATGTCAATCCCGCGAGCAGCAACATCTGTTGCCACCAGCACGTTAACGCGGCCATCGGTCAGACGCTTAATGCCTTCGGTACGTTTGATCTGTGCCATCTCGCCTTCGAGGTAGCAGTTGTTAATCCCGGCATTACGCAGCATTTCAGCCAGCTCATGCACACGCTCGCGCTTACGCACAAAGACGATAGTGCGGGTGGCCTCTTCCTGCTTCAGCAGGTGCTTGAGCAATTCAACCTTGTGCTCAAGGTTGTCCGCGCGATAGTACCACTGGTGGATCTTCTTGCGTTCACGGGTAGAAGGCGTTGCCGACACTTCCACCGGATCTTCCAGCAGGCGCTCTGCGAAGTCTTTGATCGCGTCCCCTTCGAGGGTGGCAGAGAAGAGCATTGTCTGGTTGCGCCAGCGCGTTTCACCGGCGATGTGTTCGATATCCTGCGCGAAGCCCATGTCCAGCATACGGTCGGCTTCGTCCAGAATCAGGGTTTCTACCGCGCGGCAGTCAAAGTTCTCTTCTTTAATGTATTGCAGCAGACGGCCTGTCGTCGCAACGACGATATCCTGGTTTTCGCTGAACACTTCGGCGTGGTTCATATACGCAACGCCGCCGGTGATTGTGGCGATATCCAGATGGGTATTCGCTGCCAGCTCGCGTGCGTGATCGGCAACCTGCATAGCCAGTTCACGGGTAGGCGTCAGGATCAAAATACGCGGCGGGCCTGATTTTTTACGAGGAAAATCGAGCAGGTGCTGCAACACAGGCAGCAAGTAGGCTGCTGTTTTCCCCGTGCCGGTTGGCGCAGAACCGAGCACATCGCGGCCCTCAAGCGCAGGCGGAATGGCCGCTGCCTGAATGGCGGTCGGGCGTGTAAAGCCTTTGCTCTCAAGTGCATTGAGCAGGCTTTCATCGAGTTCAAGTTCGGAAAAAGTCGTTACAGTCATGTTCTACCTCTGTGTGGGGCGCTGATTATAGACGTTACGGCTGTAATCTTCATCTGTTTGTATGGATATCGCTTTTCGGCCACTTCGCTTTCCCCTATGCTACTCCAGTTTCACTTAGAAGGTTGCTCTGACATGTCTCAACTCAAAGCGCAATTGCGCCGCGATGGTTTTACGTTTAAACAATTTTTTGTTGCTCACGATCGCTGTGCCATGAAAGTCGGTACAGACGGTATTCTACTGGGAGCGTGGGCGCCTGTCGCAGGGGTTAAGCGCATTCTGGATATTGGCACCGGCAGTGGTCTGCTGGCATTAATGCTGGCTCAGCGCACGGATGAACATGTCACCATTGATGCGGTTGAACTGGATGCACAGGCAGCAGGGCAGGCGAGTGAAAATGCGCTCGAATCCCCCTGGGCAACCCGAATAAAAGTTGAATGCGCGGACGTACTGGCCTGGGCACCAGAGCAAACGGCGCGTTATGATTTGATTGTCAGTAACCCTCCCTACTACGCGCCCGGCGTGGAGTGCGGTACGCCTGAGCGCGAACAGGCTCGCTATACCGGTTCGCTCAATCATAAAGCCCTGTTAACCAGCGCGGCGAATTTAATTTCCGAAGAAGGGTTCTTCTGCGTGGTTCTTCCCGAAAGTACCGGTAATACCTTTATTGAGATCGCACGTGAGATGGGCTGGAACTTACGGCTGCGAACCGATATCTCGGATACGGAAGGGCGGTTACCACACCGGGTCTTGCTGGCGCTTTCACCAAAAGAGGGTGAATGTTTTAACGACAGGATGGTTATCCGTGGGCCAGACCAGCGTTACTCCGAAGATTACACTGCGCTGACCCAGGCATTTTATCTGTTTATGTGACGCTGCGGGGAGAGAACCGACGGGCCGGATTCAGGCAGCGTGTCGGGATAGTCCAGGGTGTAATGTAAACCCCGACTCTCTTTACGCATCATCGCGCAGCGAACAATCAACTCGGCAACCTGCACCAGGTTACGCAGCTCCAGCAGATTGTTGGAAACGCGGAAATTGGCATAATACTCATCAATTTCCTGCTGCAGCATGGTGATACGGCGTAAGGCTCGCTCAAGACGCTTCGTAGTGCGTACAATGCCAACGTAGTCCCACATAAATAGCCGAAGCTCATGCCAGTTATGCTGGATCACAACCAGCTCATCCGGGTTTTCCACGCGGCTCTCATCCCAGGCCGGTAAGTGCTCAGCGTGGCGGGCATACGGCATGCGTTTGGTTATATCCACCGCCGCGGACCAGCCGTAAACCAGACACTCCAGCAACGAGTTGGATGCCATGCGGTTCGCGCCATGCAGCCCGGTATAGCTCACCTCGCCGATGGCATACAGACCATCCACGTCCGTACGGCCATGATCGTCAACCATGACGCCACCACAGGTATAGTGAGCGGCTGGCACAATCGGTACCGCGTCGCGCGTCAGATCAATCCCAAGGCTGAGCAGCTTTTCATAAATCATCGGGAAATGCTGACGGACAAACTCAGCCGGTTTGTGGCTGATATCCAGATACATGCAATCCACGCCAAGACGTTTCATCTCGTGATCGATAGCGCGGGCGACGATATCACGCGGCGCGAGCTCGCCTCGCGGGTCAAAGTCCGGCATAAAACGTGAGCCGTCCGGTCGTTTCAGATACGCGCCTTCACCACGCAGGGCTTCCGTCAGCAGGAAATTGCGCGCCTGCGGATGGAACAGTGCGGTTGGATGAAACTGGTTGAACTCAAGATTGGCAACACGACACCCGGCGCGCCAGGCCATGGCGATACCATCACCAGAGGCAATGTCCGGGTTGGTGGTGTATTGATATACTTTGGAGGCGCCACCTGTTGCCAGCACCACGGCTTTCGCCTGACAGGTTTCGACCTTTTCTTTGTTACGATTCCAGACCCAGGCTCCCACCACCCGGCGCGTGCCTGGCAGGCCGATTTTGTCAGAAATAATCAGGTCAACGGCATTACTGCGCTCAAGCACCCGAATATTAGGATGGCTGAGCGCCTTGCTGACCAGGGTGGTTTCCACCGCTTTACCGGTGGCATCTGCAGCGTGCAGGATCCCGCGATGGCTGTGTCCGCCTTCGCGGGTAAGGTGGTAACTCTCTTCGCCGTTTGGCTGAACCTGAGTATCAAACAGTACACCCTGGTCAATAAGCCACTGGACGCAGTGACGCGCATTGCTGGCGACAAATTCCGCAGCATGTTCATCGACGATCCCGGCTCCGGCAATCAACGTATCTTCGACGTGTGACGCAATGCTGTCTGTTTCATCAAACACGGCGGCAATTCCGCCCTGGGCATAAAATGTGGAGCCTTCGCTCATCGGTCCTTTACTCAGAACAATTACGCTCTGATGCTCAGCCAGACGCAGCGCCAGCGAGAGTCCTGCCGCACCGCTACCGATGATCAGTACATCACAATGTAGTTCAGGTGTTGTGTTCATGATTTTTGTTTAATTTACTAAACAGTGTTTGGGCAGAATAGCACCTCAGTGCGAGATATCGCACGTTTTTTTTATTCTCAGTTGCAGTGACTAAACGCGCATGCGCGGATTTCCGGCATGTAAAAGAAGGAAAATATTTTGCGAAGCAGGTCGTTAGCGTCAGATTTTGTGGTGAAATAAAGCCTGGGTTGCGTTACTCTTCTGACCGGATAAGAGATGTTTGAAGTCAGAAAGTGGGTATGTATCGTGAACAGACTTATAATGAGAGAAAATAAACAGTCTGTGACGCGATGAACAAAAACAAAGGCGTTACGGAACTTATTGAAGAATAGACACTCCAACTCGGTGCTTGCTCAAAAGTGCGGGATTTGTAGAGTGGCGTTTCGATAACGCGTGGAATTTTGGTTTGGGGAGACATTACCTCGGATGAGCGAGCAGTTAACGGACCAGGTCCTGGTTGAACGGGTCCAGAAGGGAGATCAGAAAGCCTTTAACCTACTGGTGGTGCGCTACCAGCATAAGGTGGCGAGTCTGGTTTCC
Source organism: Enterobacter cloacae complex sp. IR5384 (assembly GCF_049237265.1). Classification (NCBI taxonomy): domain Bacteria; kingdom Pseudomonadati; phylum Pseudomonadota; class Gammaproteobacteria; order Enterobacterales; family Enterobacteriaceae; genus Enterobacter; species Enterobacter cloacae complex sp. IR5384. Next base: position 14,571 of record NZ_JBMKHJ010000019.1, read on the forward strand.
CGCTATGTACCGTCAGGTGATGTGCCTGATGTTGTACAAGAGTCTTTTATTAAGGCCTATCGCGCGCTGGACTCGTTCCGGGGAGATAGTGCTTTTTATACCTGGCTGTACCGTATTGCGGTCAATACGGCAAAGAATTATCTGGTCGCTCAGGGCCGTCGTCCGCCTTCAAGTGATGTGGACGCAATCGACGCCGAAAACTTCGAAAGTGGCGGTGCGCTGAAAGAAATTTCGAACCCTGAGAACTTAATGTTGTCAGAAGAACTGAGACAAATTGTTTTTCGCACGATCGAGTCGCTCCCGGAAGATTTACGCATGGCAATTACGTTACGGGAGCTTGATGGTCTGAGCTATGAAGAGATAGCCGCTATCATGGATTGTCCGGTCGGCACGGTACGTTCACGAATTTTCCGTGCGCGAGAAGCTATTGATAATAAAGTTCAACCGCTTATCAGGCGTTGACGATAGCGGGATACTGGAAAAGGTATTAGGCATGCAGAAAGAAAAACTTTCCGCTTTAATGGATGGTGAAACGCTGGATAGTGAGCTGCTCAATGAGTTGTCTCATTCTCCCGAAATGCAAGAGACCTGGGAGAGTTACCATCTCATCCGTGACACCCTTCGTGGTGACACCAGCGAGGTTATCCATTTCGATATCTCAGCCCGCGTGATGGCGGCTATTGAGAATGAGCCTGTTCATCAGACCACTCCGCTGATTCCTGAAGCTCAACCTGCACCACACCAGTGGCAGAAAATGCCGTTCTGGCAGAAGGTGCGTCCGTGGGCCAGTCAACTTACCCAAATGGGTGTGGCGGCATGCGTATCGCTTGCAGTTATCGTTGGCGTCCAGCACTATAATACTCAGTCTGAAACTAATCAGCAGCCAGAAGCGCCAGTGTTCAATACACTGCCGATGATGGGCAAAGCCAGCCCGGTAAGTTTGGGTGTACCGGCTGATGCCTCCGCCAGTGGCGGTCAGCAACAGCAGGTTCAGGAGCAGCGCCGTCGCATTAATGCGATGTTGCAGGATTATGAGTTGCAGCGTCGTCTGCACTCAGAACAGCTTCAGTTTGAGCAGGCACAAACCCAGCAGGCTGCTGTGCAGGTGCCAGGAAACCAAACTTTAGGAACGCAATCGCAGTAATGAAGCAACTTTGGTTCGCCATGTCTCTGATGGCGGGTAGCCTGTTCTTCTCTGCCAACGCCTCGGCTGATGTTTCATCCGGGGCGTTGTTGCAGCAAATGAATCTGGCCAGCCAGTCACTCAATTACGAGTTGGCATTTATCAGCATCAATAAGCAGGGCGTCGAGTCGTTACGCTATCGCCATGCCCGTCTTGATAATCAGCCGCTCGCGCAACTTTTACAGATGGATGGCCCGCGTCGGGAAGTGGTTCAGCGTGGTAACGAAATCAGCTATTTCGAGCCAGGCCTGGAGCCTTTTACCCTCAATGGCGACTATATCGTTGATTCTCTGCCATCGCTCATCTACACCGACTTCAAGCGCCTTGCCCCTTACTACGATTTTATTTCGGTAGGGCGTACGCGCATCGCTGACAGATTGTGTGAAGTGATCCGCGTTGTCGCCCGCGACGGGACGCGTTACAGCTACATTGTCTGGATTGATGCCGAAACCAAGCTCCCTATGCGTGTAGACCTGCTTGATCGCGATGGCGAAACGCTGGAACAGTTCCGCGTTATCTCCTTTAGCGTTAATAATCAGGTGGGTAATAGCATGCAGAATCTGGCGAAAGCCAGCCTGCCGCCGCTGCTTTCTGTTCCGGCGGGAGATTCCGTGAATTTCAACTGGGTTCCTTCCTGGATCCCGCAAGGCTTTACGGAAGTATCAAGCAGCCGCCGACAACTGCCTACCATTGAAACGCCGGTTGAATCGCGCCTCTACTCCGATGGCTTGTTCAGCTTCTCGGTGAACATCAATCGCGCGACGGCAAACAGTGCCGAACAAATGCTGCGTACCGGACGTCGAACAGTCAGTACCACGGTACGCGACAACGCGGAGATCACCATCGTCGGCGAATTACCCCCGCAAACGGCGAAGCGTATTTCTGACAGCATCAAATTCAGGGCTGCACAATGATTAAAGAGTGGGCTACGGTTGTATCATGGCAGGACGGTGTTGCGCTGGTAAGCTGTGATGTAAAGGCCTCCTGTAACAGTTGTGCATCCCGGGCGGGTTGCGGCAGCCGCGTGCTAAATAAGCTCGGGCCGCAAACCTCGCACACGCTTTCCGTGCCAAGTGAGCAACCGCTGGTGGCAGGACAGAAGGTGGAACTGGGCATTGCCGAAGGCAGCCTGCTGGGTTCCGCAATGCTGGTTTATCTCTCCCCGCTGGTGGGGCTCTTTGTGATGGGCGGCGTGTTTCAGATGCTGTTTGGTACCGATGCGGCGGCCATGTGCGGCGCTGCATTGGGAGGTATGGGTGGTTTCTGGCTTGCCAAAGGTTTCTCCCCAAGGCTCGCAGCCCGCGAAGCGTGGCAGCCTGTTATTCTCAGCGTAGGGCTGGCACCAGACCAACTTCGTGTTGAGACGCTCTCCTCTGAGGCCCGGTGATCCATCGGGCTTTATCATCATTTACATCTTAAAAAAGAAAACGCCATTTCTTCACGCTATACCTGGCGCTAAGTGCATTTCCAGGTAACGGAGATGTAGTGTAGAATGCTGCGTTTTCGCACTGAAAAACGTCAGGCTAAGAACAGCGGCCTCCAGGAATTCGTAAGGCATAATTATTTAACTATATGAAGAACATACGTAACTTTTCGATCATTGCTCACATTGACCACGGTAAGTCGACGCTGTCTGACCGTATTATCCAGATTTGCGGTGGCCTGTCTGATCGTGAAATGGAAGCCCAGGTTCTGGACTCCATGGACCTGGAACGCGAACGTGGTATCACCATTAAAGCGCAGAGCGTCACGCTCGATTACAAGGCGGCTGATGGTGAAACCTACCAACTGAACTTTATCGACACCCCAGGCCACGTTGACTTCTCCTATGAAGTTTCTCGCTCGCTGGCAGCCTGTGAAGGCGCGCTGCTGGTGGTGGATGCGGGGCAGGGCGTAGAAGCCCAGACCCTGGCAAACTGCTACACGGCGATGGAAATGGATCTCGAGGTGGTGCCGGTTCTGAACAAGATCGACCTTCCAGCCGCTGACCCTGAGCGCGTGGCGGAAGAGATTGAAGATATCGTCGGAATTGACGCGACCGATGCCGTGCGTTGCTCGGCCAAAACCGGCGTGGGCGTTACCGATGTGCTGGAACGTCTGGTGCGTGATATTCCGCCACCAGAAGGTGACCCGGATGCCCCACTGCAGGCGCTGATTATCGACTCCTGGTTCGATAACTATCTGGGCGTTGTCTCGCTGGTGCGTATTAAAAACGGCACCATGCGTAAAGGCGACAAAATTAAGGTGATGAGTACCGGCCAGGTCTATAACGCAGACCGTCTCGGGATCTTCACACCAAAACAGGTTGACCGTACCGAGCTGAAATGCGGCGAGGTGGGTTGGCTGGTTTGTGCCATTAAAGACATTCTCGGTGCGCCAGTGGGCGATACCCTGACCGGCGCGCGTAACCCGGCAGAAAAAGCGCTGCCAGGCTTTAAAAAGGTGAAACCACAGGTTTATGCCGGCCTGTTCCCGGTCAGCTCTGACGACTACGAGAACTTCCGTGATGCGCTCGGCAAGCTGAGCCTGAACGATGCCTCGCTGTTCTACGAGCCAGAAAGCTCCACGGCGCTCGGCTTCGGCTTCCGCTGCGGCTTCCTTGGTCTGCTGCACATGGAGATCATTCAGGAACGTCTGGAGCGTGAATACGATCTGGATCTGATCACCACCGCGCCGACCGTAGTGTACGAAGTGCAGACCACCAACAAAGAGATTGTCTACGTCGACAGCCCGTCCAAGCTGCCGCCGCTGAACAACATCGATGAGTTGCGTGAGCCAATCGCAGAGTGTCATATGCTGCTGCCGCAGGAATATCTGGGTAACGTTATCACGCTGTGCGTGGAGAAACGTGGCGTTCAGACCAACATGGTTTACCACGGTAACCAGGTCGCGCTGACCTACGAAATCCCAATGGCGGAAGTGGTTCTCGACTTCTTCGACCGTCTGAAGTCTACGTCTCGTGGCTATGCGTCACTGGATTACAACTTCAAACGCTTCCAGGCTTCGAACATGGTACGTGTGGACGTGCTGATCAACGGCGAACGTGTTGATGCGCTGGCCCTGATCACCCACAACGACAATGCACCGTACCGTGGCCGTGAGCTGGTTGAGAAGATGAAAGATCTGATCCCGCGTCAGCAGTTTGATATCGCGATTCAGGCGGCCATCGGCAACCACATTATCGCCCGCTCTACCGTGAAACAGCTGCGTAAAAACGTTCTGGCGAAATGCTATGGCGGTGACGTCAGCCGTAAGAAAAAGCTGCTCCAGAAGCAGAAAGAAGGTAAGAAGCGTATGAAGCAGGTCGGTAACGTCGAACTGCCGCAGGAAGCATTCCTTGCCATTCTGCATGTTGGTAAAGACGGCAAATAACCCTAAGGAGTTGGCATGGCGAACATGTTTGCCCTGATCCTGGTCATCGCTACCCTGGTGACAGGTCTGTTGTGGTGTCTGGATAAGTTTATTTTCGCCCCAAAACGCCGTGAACGTCAGGCTGCCGCGCAGGCAGCCACAGGTGATGGGCTTGATGCGAAAACCCTGAAGAAAGTTGGCCCGAAACCGGGCTGGCTGGAGACCGGGGCATCGGTATTCCCGGTGCTGGCGATTGTGCTGGTGGTGCGTTCGTTTATTTACGAGCCCTTCCAGATCCCGTCAGGCTCCATGATGCCAACGCTGCTGATTGGTGATTTTATTCTGGTCGAGAAGTTTGCCTATGGCATTAAAGATCCGATCTACCAGAAAACGCTGATCGAAACGGGCCATCCGAAACGTGGCGACATTGTGGTGTTTAAATACCCGGACGATCCACGCCTTGACTACATCAAGCGCGCGGTGGGTCTGCCGGGTGATAAAGTCACCTACGATCCGGTTGCCAAAGAAGTGACCGTTCAGCCTGGCTGCAGCTCCGGTACCGCCTGTGAAAACGCGCTGCCAATCACCTACTCAAACGTTGAGCCAAGTGATTTTGTGCAGACCTTTGCCCGTCGTAACGGCGGCGAAGCGACCAACGGTTTCTTCCAGGTGCCGAAAGATGAAACCAAAGAGAACGGTATTCGTCTGGTCGAACGTAAAGAGACGCTGGGTGATGTGACGCACCGGATCCTGACCGTGCCAATTGCGCAGGATCAGGTCGGGATGTATTACAAACAGCCAGGTCAGCAGCTGGCCACCTGGATCGTACCGCCGGGACAGTACTTCATGATGGGCGATAACCGCGATAACTCCGCGGACAGCCGTTACTGGGGCTTTGTGCCGGAAGCGAATCTGGTGGGTAAAGCAACCGCAATCTGGATGAGTTTCGAGAAACAGGAAGGCGAATGGCCGACCGGGGTACGCCTGAATCGTATTGGCGGGATCCATTAATTCTCAATAATTGAACACGTAGTCGCTTTAATTAGCGGCTACGTGAATTATTTCAGCGATAAATCTCTTCGAACTAACGACATCCCCTGTCGTTGTGTATAGAATATTCCCCCGAAGTTTAAGGTTGGCCCTGCAAGGGTGCCACGGCACACGAAACCGCGTTGGTTTTCTCAGGTCGGTTTCGTGTGCTGCATTTTTGACGCATTCATTTATTGGTATCGCATGAACCCCATCGTAATTAATCGGCTTCAACGGAAGCTGGGCTACACTTTTCATCATCAGGAGCTGTTGCAACAGGCATTAACCCATCGCAGTGCCAGCAGCAAACACAATGAGCGCCTCGAATTTTTAGGTGACTCTATTTTGAGTTTCGTGATTGCTAATGCGCTTTATCATCGTTTCCCGCGTGTGGATGAAGGTGACATGAGCCGCATGCGCGCCACGCTGGTAAGGGGTAACACCCTTGCGGAAATCGCACGCGAATTTGAACTGGGCGAATGTCTGCGTCTTGGGCCGGGTGAACTGAAAAGCGGCGGCTTCCGTCGTGAATCTATTCTTGCCGATACGGTTGAAGCATTAATCGGTGGCGTGTTCCTGGACAGCGATATCCAGACCGTAGAAAAACTGATCCTGAACTGGTATCAGACCCGTCTGGATGAAATCAGTCCGGGCGATAAACAAAAAGATCCGAAAACGCGTTTGCAGGAATATTTGCAGGGTCGTCACCTCCCGCTGCCATCTTATCTGGTGGTGCAGGTGCGTGGTGAAGCGCACGATCAGGAATTTACCATCCATTGCCAGGTCAGTGGCCTGAGTGAACCGGTGGTGGGCACAGGTTCAAGCCGTCGTAAGGCTGAACAGGCTGCCGCCGAACAGGCGTTAAAAATGCTGGAGCTGGAATGAGCGAAGAAAAAACCTATTGCGGATTTATTGCCATCGTCGGACGTCCGAACGTGGGTAAATCCACCCTGCTGAATAATCTGCTTGGGCAGAAGATTTCGATCACCTCGCGTAAGGCACAGACCACGCGTCACCGCATTGTCGGTATCCATACTAAAGGCGCGTATCAGGCGATCTACGTCGATACCCCAGGCCTGCACATGGAAGAGAAGCGTGCCATTAACCGCCTGATGAACAAAGCGGCGAGCAGCTCGATTGGTGACGTGGAGCTGGTTATTTTCGTTGTGGAAGGCACCCGCTGGACGCCGGACGACGAAATGGTCCTGAACAAGCTGCGCGACGGTAAAACGCCGGTGATCCTCGCGGTCAACAAAGTGGATAACGTACAGGAAAAAGCCGATCTGCTGCCGCACCTGCAGTGGCTGGGTAGCCAGATGAACTTCCTCGACATCGTTCCGCTGTCTGCAGAGACCGGTCTGAACGTGGATACCATCGCCGGTATCGTGCGTAAGCATCTGCCGGAAGCGACTCACCACTTCCCGGAAGATTACATCACCGATCGTTCTCAGCGCTTTATGGCTTCTGAAATCATCCGCGAAAAGCTGATGCGTTTCCTTGGCGCAGAACTGCCGTACTCCGTGACGGTCGAGATCGAGCGTTTCCAGAGTAACGAGCGTGGCGGTTACGACATCAATGGCCTGATCCTCGTTGAGCGTGAAGGGCAGAAGAAGATGGTCATTGGCAACAAAGGCGCCAAGATCAAAACCATCGGTATCGAAGCCCGTAAAGACATGCAGGAGATGTTTGAAGCACCGGTTCACCTGGAGCTGTGGGTGAAAGTGAAATCTGGCTGGGCCGATGATGAGCGTGCTCTGCGCAGCCTCGGTTACGGCGAAGATCAGTAAACCAAGACGACGCACGAATGGAAGGCTGGCAGCGCGCTTTTGTTCTGCATAGTCGTCCCTGGAGCGAAACCAGCCTGATGCTGGACGTCTTCACGGAAGAGTCGGGTCGCGTGCGCCTTGTTGCAAAAGGCGCACGTTCCAAACGTTCCAACCTCAAAGGCGCCTTACAGCCCTTTACGCCGCTGCTGGTCCGCTTTGGCGGGCGAGGGGAAGTCAAAACCCTGCGCAGCGCTGAAGCCGTCTCTCTGGCGCTTCCCCTTTCTGGCATCACGCTTTACAGCGGTCTGTACGTCAATGAACTCATTTCACGCGTTCTTGAACATGAGACTCGCTTCTCTGAACTTTTCTTCGATTATCTGCATTGTATCCAGGCCCTTGCTGGCGCAACCGGTTCGCCTGAACCCGCCCTGCGCCGTTTCGAGCTGGCGCTGCTGGGTCACCTGGGATATGGCGTCGATTTTCTGCATTGTGCGGGGAGTGGAGACGAGGTCGAAGACGGGATGACCTACCGGTATCGGGAAGAAAAAGGGTTTATCGCCAGCGTCGTGATTGATAACAACACCTTTACCGGACGCCAGCTCCGGGCGCTGTATGAGCGCGAATTTCCGGACCAGGATACCCTTCGTGCAGCAAAACGCTTTACCCGGATTGCGCTCAAGCCGTATCTTGGGGGCAAACCCCTGAAGAGCCGCGAATTGTTCAGGCAGTTTATGCCGAAACGTTAACGTTTTATCCCTCACCCCAGCCCTCTTCCGGAGGGAGAGAGGGAAGGAAAATGAATCAAAATACCGAGGATTGTCATGGCTGAATTACTGTTAGGCGTCAACATCGATCACATCGCCACGCTGCGTAATGCTCGCGGTACGGCTTATCCCGATCCGGTTCAGGCGGCGTTTATTGCTGAGCAGGCTGGCGCCGATGGCATTACCGTTCATCTGCGCGAAGACCGCCGCCACATCACTGACCGTGACGTGCGTATTCTGCGACAGACGCTGGATACCCGGATGAACCTGGAGATGGCGGTCACGGAAGAGATGCTGACGATTGCCTGTGACACCAAACCGCATTTCTGCTGCCTGGTACCGGAAAAGCGTCAGGAAGTGACCACCGAAGGCGGTCTGGACGTGGCGGGGCAGCGTGACAAAATGCGCGATGCCTGCAAACGCCTGGCGGACGCGGGTATCCTGGTTTCTCTGTTCATTGACGCTGATGCGGAGCAGATCAAAGCGGCGGCTGACGTGGGCGCGCCGTATATTGAAATTCACACCGGCTGCTACGCCGATGCCAAAAACGATGCCGAGCAGGCTAAAGAGCTGGAGCGTATCGCGAAAGCGGCTACTTACGCCGCGAGCCTGGGTCTGAAGGTTAACGCAGGGCATGGGCTGACCTACCACAACGTTAAAGCCATCGCCGCCCTGCCGGAAATGCATGAGCTGAACATCGGCCACGCCATTATTGGCCGTGCGGTGATGAGTGGCCTGAAAGAGGCGGTTTCGGAAATGAAACGCCTGATGCTGGAAGCGCGTCAGTAATGGCTATTCTGGGCTTAGGTACCGACATCGTCGAGATAGCCCGCATTGAAGCGGTGATCGCCCGTAGTGGCGATCGTCTGGCAAGGCGCGTGCTGAGCGATACCGAATGGGCCATCTGGGAAGCGCATCAGCAGCCGGTACGTTTCCTGGCCAAGCGCTTTGCCGTTAAAGAGGCAGCGGCCAAAGCCTTTGGCACCGGTATTCGTAACGGTCTGGCGTTTAACCAGTTTGAAGTGTTTAACGATGAGCTGGGTAAGCCGCGCCTGCGTTTATGGGGCGAGGCCTTGAAGCTGGCAGAGAAACTCGGCGTGGCGCACATGCACGTGACAATCGCGGATGAACGGCACTATGCCAGCGCAACGGTGATTATCGAGAGTTAAAGTTTGTCCGCGTGATGCATCAGGACAAACTTATCCCACAGCTGCTCTTCGCTTTCGACGTGTGCCGGATCCTTCAGGATGGTATTGGGGATCGGGCACACCTTCTGGCAGGTCGGCGTTTCATAGTGGCCAATGCACTCGGTGCAACGGTCGCTGTTAATCTCATAAATGCTGTCGCCCATCGAAATGGCCTGGTTAGGGCATTCCGGTTCGCACATATCGCAGTTGATGCATTTTTTGGTGATTAACAGCGCCATCAGGAAATTCTCAGAAACAACACAAACAGGGCGGGCATTATACGCTCATTCGTTGTTCAAACCAGTTTTTTTACCAGCTCTTCGCTGTGACGAATCCGCTCAGGCGCATGCTCCAGATCCTGCTGCACCAGCGCCATAAACAGCAGATCCGTCAGCATCATTTGCGCGCTGGTGGACGAAATAGCCGCGCTGCGCGTGGCCTGCTCCTCGGCAATGGTATACAAACAGCGCGTTGCCCGCTGTTGCAGTGCATTGGGCGTAAAACCGGTAATAGCCAGAATTTTACCACCCACACGCAGGGCCTCGTCGGTGGCCATGTTGATTTCACGGCGTTCCCCGGTATAGGAGATCGCCAGCAGCAGATCGTCCGGATCCATGGCCTGCACTGTCGCCAGCAGGGCATGCATATCCTGTTCGACGATGGCGTTATACCCGATTTTCGTCAGCTTCCAGCCAAAATTACGCGCCACCAGCCCGGACGCGCCGATGCCGGTCAAAATGATCCGTCGTGCCGCACGCAGCATTGCCACGCTTTCCAGTAATTTTTCTTCAGTGTTGACATCGAGAGTGGCGTGCATGGCCGCGACGTTCTCTTTGATCAACTTCTCGCCCACCAGACGCATGGGATCATCGCCACGGATCTGATTATGCACTGGCATGGATTGCGGATTGGGGTTACTCACCAGGGCTTCGCTGATTGCCAGTTTCAGTGCCGGGAAGCCCTTAAAGCCAATCTTCTGGGCAAACTTCACCACGCTGGACTGGCTCACACCCGCTTCACTTGCCAGCTGCTGAGAGCTGAGATGGCGGGCATGGTCGGGCTGAGAAAGCAAAAAATCCGCCAGCTTTTTGTCGCTTTGAGCAAAGCCTGCATAACGCTGGCGAATGCGAATTAAACAGTTCATACGTTCTCCTGGCGAAAATGTGATTGTCTGCGCAAATACGAATTTTGCTCGCCTGAATGAATTTTATATTCCATTATAGTGCGATTATTATGAATTAAAAATTCCAGAGGTAAAAAAGATGAATCTTGGCTCACTTGTATCAGAAACGCGTAACCCGCAAACCATGGATCTGGATGCTCTTTCCACCCTTGAGCTGGTTAACCGTTTTAATCAACAGGATACGCTGGTCGCACTGGCAGTGAAAGAGACATTACCAGAGGTGGCAAAGGCCGTCGATGCTGCGGCACAGGCGCTCAAGGCGGGGGGCCGCATTATTTATATGGGTGCCGGAACCAGCGGACGACTCGGCGTGCTGGATGCCTCTGAATGTCCGCCAACGTTCGGCGTTCCGCACGGGCTGGTGGTCGGTCTCATTGCCGGTGGGCCTGGCGCACTGCTGAAGGCGGTAGAAGGGGCGGAAGACAACAAACAGCTCGGTGAAGATGACCTGAAAGGGCTTAACCTCAACGCAAACGACCTGGTGGTCGGAGTGGCCGCTTCCGGGCGCACACCTTACGTCATTGGTGGCCTGGAATATGCCAATCAGACGGGCTGCACTACCGTGGCTATCTCCTGTAATCCAGGCTCGCCCATTGCGCAGGTGGCCCACATCGCTATTTCGCCGGTTGTCGGGCCCGAAGCGCTCACCGGCTCCACGCGCCTTAAATCCGGGACCGCGCAAAAACTGGTGCTCAATATGATCTCCACCGGCGCGATGGTGAAGTTCGGTAAGGTGTATCAGAACCTGATGGTGGATATGCAGGCCACCAACGTCAAGCTGGTGGACCGGGCCTGTCGCATGGTAATGGAAGCGACCGGTGCGAGCCGCGAAGAGGCGGAAGCCGTACTCAAACAAACCGATCACGATGTGAAACCGGCCATTCTGATGATCCTGAGCGGGCTGGATGCCGCCGCCGCGCGAGCCAGGCTTGCCGAGCATAATGGATTCTTACGGGCGGCATTAGAAAACTAACACAGAGGCGTGTATGGAAAAAACAGCAGCGCTCGCCAGCCATATTTTGCAGGGGATCGGCGGAGAGAAGAACATTCAGCGTCTGGAAAACTGCATGACGCGTGTGCGTGTCGAGGTGCATGACGAAGACCAGCTTGATATCGCGCACCTTAAGCAGCTTCCTGGCGTCAGCGGATACGTAAAGCAGGGGCAGCAGCATCAGCTGATCGTCGGGCCGGGAAAAGCGGCGCAGGTCGTTGATGCCATGCGCGCATTGATGGGCGGAGGGGCGGCCGTGCCGGTTGACGATGCCGAGCGCACCAAAGCGCAGGCAAAGGCCAAATACAAAGCCCCCATGAGCGATGCGCTGCGACAGCTGGCAAACGTCTTTATTCCACTTATTCCGGCGTTTATTGCCTCCGGGTTGATCACCGGGATCATCAATATCCTCAAGCGGCCGGATATTGTCGGCGATTTTGCCACGCACTATCCGAACCTGCTCGGCATTCTGGGGATCTTTGGTAGCGCTGTCTTCGCCATCATGAACATTCTGGTTGGGGTTAACACCGCCAAAGTGTTTGGCGGCTCAATGGCGATGGGCGGGGTGATGGCCGGTATTCTCTCCAGCCCGCAGCTTGCGCAGATAACCCTGTTTGGTGAGGCTCTCCAGCCCGGGCGCGGCGGGGTGATTGCGGTGCTGTTGGTGGTCATCCTGATGTGCTGGATTGAGAAAAAGCTGCGCGCCGTTCTGCCCGGTTCCATTGAGCTGATCCTCAATCCGCTGCTGACCACGCTTATCACCGGCTGTGTGGCGATTGTGGCCCTGCAGCCGCTGGGCGGCTGGATCTCTGAGGTGATTGCCCACGGCGCTTCTCTGGCTATCGATCGCGGCGGGTTATTAGTGGGCGCTGTGCTGTCAGGGACCTTCCTGCCGCTGGTGCTGACCGGCCTGCATCAGGGGCTGGTGCCGATCCACGTGGAGCTGGTGCAGGCTCATGGTTATAACGCGCTACTGCCCATTCTGTCGATGGCGGGGGTAGGTCAGGTTGGTGCGGCGATTGCCGTGCTGATGAAAACCCGTAACGCGCGCCTGAAAAAAGTGATTAAAGGGGCGCTACCGGTCGGATTGCTGGGCATTGGCGAGCCGCTGATTTTTGGTGTCACGCTGCCACTCGGTAAGCCTTTCCTCGCGGCCTGTCTGGGCGGGGCGGTGGGCGGGGCGCTTATCAGCTACTGGAAGGTTGCCACTGTTATCACCTTTGGTCTCTCCGGTTTACCGCTGGCGCTCACCATCGTGACCGGAAAAGTCATGCTCTATCTGTTAGGCTATCTGGTAGCGGTGATCGCCGGGTTCCTGTTTACCTGGCTGGCAGGATTCAACGACCCAGAGGAGTAAGGTTTGGCTAATCACGAGCGTCGTGTTGTCTTTTTCGACCTGGATGGAACGCTGCATCAGCAGGATATGTTCGGTACGTTTATGCGCTACCTGTTGCGGCGTCAGCCCCTGAACGCACTGCTCGTCTTACCTTTGTTACCCGTGATTGGCCTTGCGCTGCTGGTGAAAGGCCGGGCAGCGCGCTGGCCAATGAGCCTGCTGCTCTGGGGCTGTACCTTTGGCCACAGTGAAGCCCGGCTCAAACAGCTTGAGCAAGACTTTGCGCACTGGTTTCGCGATCATGTGACGGCGTTTCCGGTTGTGCAGGCGCGGCTGACCAGCTACCTCGATGCGAACGACGCCGATATCTGGTTGATTACCGGCTCGCCGCAGTCGCTGGTAGAGCAGGTCTATTTTGATACGCCGTGGTTGCCGAGAGTGAACCTGATCGCCACGCAGATCTCTCGTGGTTACGGCGGGTGGGTATTGAGCATGCGCTGTCTGGGGCATGAAAAGGTGGCCCAGCTGGAGATGCGCATTGGCACGCCGCTGCGCCTGTACAGCGGTTACAGTGACAGTAAGCAGGACAACCCGCTGCTCTATTTTTGCCAGCACCGCTGGCGCGTCACGCCTGCGGGTGAACTTCAGCAACTCGAATAGTTTTATCCATAGCGGGTGTGTATAATGCCGCCCGCTTTTCGACTGGAGTATCAACCGTTGTCCAACCCCGAATTCTCACACGAATACTGGATGCGCCATGCGCTCATCCTTGCCCGGCGCGCCTGGGACGAGGGAGAAGTGCCCGTGGGTGCGGTGCTTGTCCATAACAACCAGGTGATTGGAGAGGGGTGGAACCGCCCGATTGGTCGCCACGATCCTACCGCTCACGCAGAAATCATGGCGCTTCGTCAGGGTGGGCTGGTACTGCAAAACTACCGTCTGCTCGACACCACGCTGTACGTCACGCTTGAGCCATGCGTCATGTGTTCCGGCGCGATGGTGCACAGCCGTATCGGTACGCTGGTCTTTGGCGCGCGGGATGAAAAAACCGGTGCTGCGGGCTCGCTGATGGACGTGCTTGGACACCCGGGAATGAACCATCAGGTGAAGACTATCGGTGGGGTGCTTGCACCAGAGTGTTCGGGGCTATTAAGTGATTTCTTTCGAATGCGCCGTCAGCAGAAAAAGCAACAAAAGGCAGAATTGAAGTCGTCGGGCGATTAATTTCGTCCGGTGCCACAACCGGATAGCTTTGCGCCAGCTGTTTCGCCTCTGTCGCCTCTTTTTCCTTCTCCAGCAGATACCCCACCAGGCTAATCTGATATTTACGAATATTTTCCACGTAGGCATAAGCCTCATGCCCGCGCGCATAGCCGTAGGTGAGCTTGTTGTACCACGGCTTCTGGCTCAGGAGCGGCAGACGCTGTTTTACGTCAGACCAGCTGTCGGGGTTGCCTTTTGTTTTTGCCGTCAGGGCCCGGGCGTCGAGCATGTGGGCATAGCCCATGTTATAGGCGGCCAGCGCGAACCAGATACGCTCTTCTTCCGGCACCGTCTCGGGCACTTTGGCCATCATATCCTGCAGGTAGCGCGCGCCGCCGCTGATGCTCTGTTCCGCATCGGTACGGTCGGTCAGCCCGAGGCTCTGCGCGGTATTTTTAGTCAGCATCATCAGGCCGCGCACACCGGTGGGGGAAGTGGCCTGGGTGTCCCAGTGGGACTCCTGATACGAGATAGCCGCCAGCAGTTTCCAGTCAATCTCCTGCGCATATTTTTCGAACAGAGGCTGCAGGTCAGGCAGGACGCTGTCTACCGCGCGCAGGAAGCTGCGGGTGTCAACGTAGTCAAAGTCATCACCATGGCCGAGGTACTTCTCTTCCAGGCGTGCCAGGGTACCGTCTTCATTAATGGTGTTATAAAAATCGAGCATGGCCGCAGAGAGGGTCTGATCGTCATCAAGATGAGTAAACCAGGTCACGGGCTGTTCGTCCGTCACGTCCAGCGCCACGGCGATTTCAGGATGCACGCGCTGGAACAGACTGATCGCCACGGAGTCGGCGATGGTGTAAGGCAATTTCTGATCTTTGACCTGGTCCAGCAGCTCCGTTGTGCCGAGTTTAGGGTCAACGGTCCAGCTCAGGTCAGGGTATTTCTTCTCCTTCAGCTCACGCAGATCGTCAATCACCACATGGCCAGGGGCAATCGTCAGCTGTTGAGCGTTGATCGAGGCCAGCGTACGCGGGCGCAGGCTACCGACGCGATAGACCAGCTGCTGTGAAACGGAGTAATAGGTCGGGCCCGGCTGGTAATTCTTGCTGCGCTCGCTGTTGTACACCAGCCCGGCGGCGAGGATATCGGCATCGTTGTTATCCAGGTCATCAAACAACTGGCTGATGTTCTGGCGTACGGTGATTTTGAGCTTCACGCCGAGGTAATCGGCAAACTGCTGAGCCAGCTCATAGTCCAGACCGATGGTTTTGCCGTTGATGTCGCTGTAAATCAGCGGAGAGTTAAGCGTGCTTACACGCAACTCCCCCCGCTCCTGAATGGCGGCGATACGGTTTTCGGCTTTGCCGAACCAGGGGATGGAAGGCCAGAGGGCCACTGCCAACAGCAACGTTACAATGCCGATGAGCAGATAATTAATCTTTAATTTTTTCAATTAGTTAATTCTCTGCGACGCCGGTTGCCTTAGTATGCTGTAGCCATGTTAAAAATAAGGTTTGCCATTGATTGAGCGGCATTTTGCGTAAAGTTACGCCACTTGGCAACAAATTAGAGAGAGAGGTCACATCTATTGTTAAACGACGCCGTCGATTTTATTTCGACGCAAACGGTTTCGTCGACGCTCAGGATTCTCTATAATGACGCCCGTTTTCCCCCCTTGCGCACACTGTAAGCGCCCCGGCGCTTCGAAGACGAGAGACTTATGATGGAAATTCTGCGTGGTTCGCCTGCACTGTCTGCCTTCCGTATTAACAAACTGCTGGCACGTTTTCAGGCAGCCGACCTTCCGGTAAGCAATATTTACGCTGAGTATGTCCATTTTGCTGACCTGAATGCCCCCCTGAATGCAGAGGAGCGCGTACAGCTGGAACGCCTGCTCAAGTATGGCCCAAGTCTGAGCAGCCATACCCCAACCGGTAAACTGATCCTTGCGACGCCTCGTCCAGGCACCATCTCCCCCTGGTCTTCCAAAGCGACCGACATCGCTCACAACTGTGGTCTGAACCAGATTAACCGTCTGGAACGCGGCGTGGCGTATTACGTTGAAGCCTCCACCCTGAGCGACGCCCAGTGGCAGGCGGTGGCCGCAGAGCTGCATGACCGCATGATGGAGAGCGTATTTGCTTCTCTGGATGATGCGCAGAAACTTTTCTCCCACCATCAGCCTGCGCCAGTACAGAGCGTGGATTTGCTGGGGCAGGGCCGTCAGGCGCTGATTGACGCTAACCTGCGTCTCGGCCTGGCACTGGCAGAAGATGAGATTGACTACCTGCAGGATGCGTTCGTTAAGCTGAACCGCAATCCAAACGACATCGAACTCTATATGTTCGCGCAGGCTAACTCTGAGCACTGCCGCCACAAGATTTTCAACGCCGACTGGATTATTGACGGCGAACAGCAGCCGAAGTCGCTGTTCAAAATGATCAAAAACACCATGGAGAAAACCCCTGACCACGTGCTGTCTGCTTATAAAGACAACGCCGCGGTGATGGAAGGTTCCGAGGTGGGCCGCTTCTTCGCCGATCGCGAAGCGGGGCGCTATGACTTCCATCAGGAGCCGGCGCATATCCTGATGAAGGTGGAAACTCACAACCACCCGACGGCGATCTCTCCGTGGCCGGGTGCGGCGACCGGTTCCGGCGGTGAAATCCGTGACGAAGGGGCGACGGGCCGTGGTGCGAAACCAAAAGCGGGCCTGGTCGGTTTCTCTGTTTCTAACCTGCGTATCCCGGGCTTTGAACAGCCGTGGGAAGAAGATTTCGGCAAGCCAGAGCGTATCGTGACCGCGCTGGACATCATGACCGAAGGTCCACTGGGCGGCGCGGCATTCAACAACGAATTTGGTCGTCCGGCGCTGAACGGTTACTTCCGTACCTATGAAGAGAAAGTGGACAGCCACAACGGCGAAGAGCTGCGCGGCTACCACAAACCGATCATGCTGGCGGGTGGGATCGGCAACATTCGCGCCGATCACGTGCAGAAAGGTGAGATCGTCGTCGGTGCGAAGCTGATCGTCCTCGGTGGACCGGCGATGAACATCGGCCTGGGCGGCGGTGCGGCCTCTTCAATGACATCCGGTCAGTCTGACGCCGATCTCGACTTTGCCTCCGTTCAGCGTGACAACCCGGAAATGGAGCGTCGTTGCCAGGAAGTGATCGACCGCTGCTGGCAGCTGGGTGATGCAAACCCAATCCTCTTTATCCACGACGTTGGCGCGGGCGGCCTGTCCAACGCCATGCCGGAGCTGGTGAGTGACGGTGGTCGCGGTGGTCGTTTCAACCTGCGCGACATTCTGAGCGATGAGCCGGGCATGAGCCCGCTGGAGATCTGGTGTAACGAATCTCAGGAGCGTTATGTGCTGGCCGTCGCAGCCGATCAACTGCCGCTGTTTGACGAGCTGTGCCGCCGCGAGCGCGCGCCGTACGCGGTAATCGGTGAAGCGACCGAAGAGAAACACCTGACCCTGAGCGATACCCATTTCGACAACCAGCCAATCGATCTGCCGCTGGACGTGCTGCTCGGCAAAACGCCGAAGATGACCCGCGACGTGCAGACTCGCAAAGCGGCGGGCAACGCGCTGGATCGTCAGGGCATTACCGTAGCAGACGCGGTGAATCGCGTATTGCACCTGCCTGCGGTGGCGGAGAAAACCTTCCTGGTCACCATCGGCGACCGTACCGTGACCGGTATGGTCTCGCGCGATCAGATGGTGGGGCCATGGCAGATCCCGGTGGCGAACTGCGCCGTGACCACCGCGAGCCTCGACAGCTACTACGGTGAAGCGATGGCGCTGGGCGAACGTACACCGGTAGCGCTGCTGGACTTCGCGGCCTCTGCTCGTCTGGCCGTCGGTGAAGCACTGACCAACATCGCCGCGACCCAGATTGGCGATATCAAACGTATCAAATTGTCCGCGAACTGGATGGCCGCTGCCGGTCACCCGGGCGAAGACGCGGGCCTGTATGAAGCTGTGAAAGCGGTGGGTGAAGAGCTCTGTCCTGCGCTCGGCCTGACCATTCCAGTGGGTAAAGACTCCATGTCGATGAAAACCCGCTGGCAGGAAGGCAACGAGCAGCGCGAAATGACTTCGCCGCTGTCGCTGATCATCTCCGCGTTTGCCCGTGTGGAAGACGTGCGCCATACCGTGACCCCACAGCTCTCGACCGAAGACAACGCCCTGCTGCTGATTGACCTGGGTAAAGGTCACAACGCGCTGGGTGCCACCGCGCTGGCACAGGTTTACCGTCAGCTGGGTGATAAACCGGCGGACGTGCGTGATGTGGCACAGTTAAAAGGTTTCTACGATGCCATTCAGGCGCTGGTGGCGCAGCGTAAACTGCTGGCCTACCACGACCGTTCCGACGGCGGCCTGCTGGTGACCCTGGCGGAGATGGCCTTCACCGGACATTGCGGTGTTGAAGCGAACATCGCGACGCTTGGCGAAGATCGTCTGGCGGTACTGTTTAACGAAGAACTCGGCGCGGTGATTCAGGTGCGCGCGGCCGATCGTGACGCGGTTGAAGCCCTGCTGGCTCAGCACGGCCTGGCAGACTGCGTACACTACCTGGGTAAAGCCGTTCAGGGTGACCGTTTCGTCATTGAAGCGGATGGCCATGCGGTGTTCAGCGAAAGCCGCACCACGCTGCGTATGTGGTGGGCCGAAACCACCTGGCAGATGCAGCACCTGCGTGATAACCCGGACTGTGCCGATCAGGAACACAACGCCAAGGCCAACGACAACGATCCTGGCCTGAACGTGAAGCTCTCCTTCGACATCAACGAAGACATCGCTGCACCGTACATTGCGACCGGCGCGCGTCCGAAAGTCGCCGTGCTGCGTGAGCAGGGCGTCAACTCCCACGTTGAGATGGCTGCGGCCTTCCACCGTGCGGGCTTTGATGCCATCGACGTTCATATGAGTGACCTGCTGGCAGGTCGCACCGGTCTGGAAGATTTCCATGCGCTGGTGGCGTGCGGCGGTTTCTCCTACGGTGACGTGCTGGGTGCCGGTGAAGGCTGGGCGAAGTCCATTCTCTTCAACAACCGCGTGCGCGATGAGTTCGAAAGCTTCTTCCATCGTCCGCAAACCCTGGCGCTTGGCGTGTGTAACGGCTGCCAGATGATGTCTAACCTGCGCGAGCTGATCCCGGGCAGTGAAGCGTGGCCACGCTTTGTGCGTAACCAGTCCGACCGCTTTGAAGCACGTTTCAGCCTGGTAGAAGTGACTCAGAGCCCGTCTCTGCTGCTGCAGGGAATGGTAGGGTCGCAGATGCCAATCGCCGTTTCTCACGGTGAAGGTCAGGTAGAAGTGCGTGATGCTGCCCATCTGGCTCAGCTTGAGAGCGAAGGACTGGTGGCGCTGCGCTTTGTCGATAACTTCGGCAAGGTGACGGAAACCTATCCGGCTAACCCGAACGGCTCGGTGAACGGGATCACGGCGGTCACCAGCGAAAGTGGCCGTGCGACCATCATGATGCCACACCCTGAGCGCGTGTTCCGCACCGTGAGCAACTCCTGGCACCCGGAAAACTGGGGTGAGGACAGCCCGTGGATGCGTATCTTCCGCAACGCACGTAAACAGTTGGGTTAATCGATATTGCCCTTTAAAGCCCGGTACGCGAAAGCGCTACCGGGCTTTTTTATGTGTGTCGCAATTTCGCGACAGACCCGTCATGCCACTGTCTCCAAAAGGAGACATTTAACTCATTGATTTATATATGGCAGGGGCGGTTCCCGTTAAGGTGTTGCTGATTAGCGACACTTAGCCTGGAAATCATTCAGCGAGCAATTAACGGTGGAAACCCATAAATTATATAAATATCAATGCGATAATATATTTATTTGCATTCTGGCACATCTATTGCATAATATTAATCAGTGGCTCATTCACCTTCTTATGTCAGCCCCTTCGGGACGTGCTACATAAACTTCGAATGACGCACAAAAAGGTGCCTGCCGTCCAACTACTGATCATAGCGTTGCTTTATCAGGACAGGGCGAAACGTCGAGTTAGGCACCGCCTCATTCCATGACAAAGCCGGGTTTTTACCCGGCTTTGTTGTATCTGAAGGGCAGACTCAGTTACGCTCTCCTCAAACCCATTCAAAGAGAGTAATGCGTTGAAACGCTGGCCCGTTTTCCCCCGTTCCCTGCGTCAACTCGTAATGATGGCCTTTTTGCTGATCCTGCTGCCTTTACTGATCCTGGCCTGGCAGGCGTGGCAAAGCCTGAACGCGCTCAGTGCTCAGGCGGCACTGACTAACCGCACGACGCTCATTGACGCCAGACGCAGTGAGGCGATGACCAACGCCGCGCTGGAGATGGAGCGTAGCTATCGTCAGTATTGCGTGCTTGACGATCGCACGCTGGAAAAGGTCTACCAGAATCAGCGTAAACGCTATAGCGAGATGCTGGATGCGCATGCCGGCGTGTTGCCGGACGATAAGCTCTACCAGGCATTACGTCAGGATTTGAACGATCTGGCCCAGTTGCAGTGTAAGAACAGTGGCCCTGATGCCGCCGCAGCCGCTCGCCTTGAAGCCTTTGCCAATGCCAATGCTGAGATGGTGCAGTCTACCCGTGCGGTGATTTTCTCTCGCGGTCAGCAACTGCAGCAGGAGATTGCCGAACGCGGTCAGTTCTTTGGCTGGCAGGCGCTGGTGCTGTTCCTGGTCAGCCTCGCGCTGGTGTTACTTTTTACCCGAATGATCATCGGCCCGGTGAAGGGCATCCAGCGGATGATCAATCGTCTGGGGGAGGGGAAATCACTGGGCGATACGGTGGCCTTTAAAGGCCCGCGCGAGTTGCGTTCCGTGGGGCAGCGGATTATCTGGCTTTCGGAGCGCCTGTCGTGGCTGGAATCCCAGCGTCATCAGTTTTTACGTCATATTTCCCACGAGCTCAAAACGCCGCTGGCCAGCATGCGCGAAGGCACGGAATTGCTGGCAGACGAAGTGGCGGGGCCGCTGACGGTGGAGCAGAAAGAGATTGTTGAGATCCTCGACGCCAGTAGCCGCAATCTGCAGAAATTAATTGAGCAACTGCTCGATTACAACCGCAAGCTGGCGGATGGGGCGGTCGTCCTCGAAAATGTCGAGATTGAGCCGCTGGTGGATATGGTGATCTCTGCCCACAGCTTGCCTGCAAGAGCTAAAATGATGCATACCGGGGTGACGCTGAATGAGCCAACCTGCCTGGCTGAACCGATGTTATTGATGAGCGTTCTGGATAATCTTTATTCCAATGCGGTGCACTATGGTACTGAATCCGGTAACATTTATATCCGAAGCTATACGAATGGTTCACGGGTCTTTATTGATGTCGCCAACACCGGCACCCCGATCCCCGATGACGAAAGAGAGATGATATTTGAACCCTTCTTCCAGGGAAGTCATCAGCGAAAAGGTGCGGTTAAAGGAAGCGGTCTGGGGTTAAGTATCGCCCGGGACTGTATACGACGCATGCAGGGGGAGCTAAACATTGTCACGGATGAACGTTCCGATGTTTGCTTCCGTATCGAACTGCCCCTGAGCCGGAAAAACCAATAAAATGAAGCTATGTCTGGTGAGTATGTCACACGTCTTTTTCCGCGCCATACGCGCGGTGTTTTCCCGTAAAACGTTGCGCCTGAGTCTGCCTTGTTTATTGCTGGCGGGGTGTGTTTCCCATGTGCCAAAAAGTGCCATTAGCGATAAACAGGAAGATAAATGGCCAGAGAATCAGCTGGCAGATTTTCTCTCAACCCGCTGCGACGACATCTGGAACCTGTCGGGGCATGACGTCGAAACCAATCCTCTGTTCTGGCTACGCGGAATAGACTGCGCGCAGCGTCTGGCTCCGGTTGAAGCCCGCTCAAAAGCGGCGATGCTGGACGACGATACCTGGCAGGACGCCTTCAAGCGCGGAATATTGCTTGGAGATGCCAAAATTACCCCTGTCGAACGACGCACGAACGTCACGCGGCTCGACACCTTTGTCGCAACGCTTCCCGCTCAGGTACGCCCGATTTACCAGCTCTGGCGCGATGGGCAGACATTACAACTTCAGCTGTCTGAAGAGCGCTCCCGTTACAGCAAGCTGCAACAGTCAACCGACAGCGAGCTGGATACCCTGCGTCAACAGCAACAACATTTGCGTACGCAACTGGATACCACGACCCGTAAGCTGGAGAACCTGACCGATATCGAAAGACAGCTCTCGTCGCGTAAATATCAGCCTGGGAGTTCATCTGCTGCACCGGACAGCGATACACCGAAACAAGAGGATGTGAAGCATGACGAGCCGTAAACCTGCCCATCTCCTGCTGGTGGATGACGATCCCGGTTTGCTCAAGCTGTTGGGAATGCGTCTGGTCAGTGAAGGCTACAGCGTCGTGACGGCTGAAAGCGGGCTGGAGGGGCTGAAAATTCTCGCCCGGGAGAAAATTGACCTGGTGATAAGCGACCTGCGGATGGATGAAATGGATGGCCTGCAGCTGTTCGCAGAGATCCAGAAGCAGCAGCCGGGCATGCCGGTGATTATCCTGACGGCGCATGGCTCGATCCCGGATGCCGTCGCGGCGACACAGCAGGGGGTATTCAGCTTCCTGACCAAGCCGGTGGACAAAGACGCGCTGTATAAGGCCATCGACAGTGCGCTGGAACATGCTGCCCCGTCGAGCGATGAGGCGTGGCGGGAGCCGATTGTCACGCGTAGCCCCATCATGCTGCGTCTGCTGGAACAGGCCAGGATGGTGGCGCAGTCTGACGTCAGCGTCCTGATTAACGGGCAGAGTGGCACCGGGAAAGAGATCCTGGCACAGGCCATCCATAATGCCAGCCCGCGCAGCAAAAACGCCTTTATTGCCATTAACTGCGGCGCACTGCCTGAACAACTGCTCGAATCTGAACTGTTCGGCCACGCCCGCGGTGCGTTCACCGGTGCAGTCAGCAGCCGGGAAGGCCTATTCCAGGCGGCGGAAGGCGGTACGCTTTTCCTGGACGAGATTGGCGACATGCCTGCGCCGCTGCAGGTCAAATTACTGCGCGTGCTGCAGGAGCGAAAAGTGCGCCCGTTGGGCAGCAACCGCGATATCGACATTAACGTGCGCATCATCTCCGCCACGCACCGTGATTTACCAAAGGTAATGGCGCGCAATGAGTTTCGTGAAGATCTTTACTACCGCCTGAACGTCGTGAACCTGAAAATTCCGGCGCTGGCCGAACGTGCGGAAGATATCCCTTTGCTGGCGAATCACCTGCTGCGCCAGTCTGCGGATCGCCACAAACCGTTTGTGCGGGCGTTTTCCACCGATGCGATGAAGCGGCTGATGGCCGCAAGCTGGCCGGGAAACGTGCGTCAGCTGGTCAACGTGATAGAGCAGTGCGTGGCGCTGACGTCGTCACCTGTCATCAGTGACGCGCTGGTGGAGCAGGCGCTGGAAGGCGAGAACACGGCACTGCCGACGTTTGCCGAAGCGCGTAACCAGTTCGAGCTAAACTATCTGCGTAAGCTGTTGCAGATCACCAAAGGTAACGTGACCCACGCGGCACGCATGGCCGGACGCAACCGCACCGAGTTCTATAAGCTGCTGTCACGCCATGAACTGGAAGCCAACGATTTTAAAGAGTAGTACCGCAAACTTCGAATGAATATGATACTGTGAGCAATCGATTACGACGCAGCTTACAGGCAAGAGTTTAAGGACCCACCATGAAAAAGATTGATGCGATTATTAAACCTTTCAAACTGGATGATGTACGTGAAGCGCTGGCGGAAGTGGGCATCACCGGTATGACCGTGACCGAGGTGAAAGGTTTTGGTCGTCAGAAGGGCCACACCGAGCTTTACCGTGGTGCAGAGTACATGGTGGACTTTCTGCCGAAAGTGAAAATTGAAATCGTGGTAAGCGACGATATTGTCGATACCTGTGTGGATACCATTATCCGTACGGCGCAAACGGGTAAAATTGGCGACGGTAAAATCTTCGTCTTTGACGTGGCGCGTGTCATCCGTATCCGTACCGGCGAAGAAGACGACGCCGCGATTTAACATTGCCAGCAGTTTTGCAGACCGGGTCAGGCGCAACCGCCATCTGGTAAAAAAAAAGCCCCTCGAACGAGGGGCTTTTGTATTACAGCACTTTATGCGGTCCAAAACATTCGTAATGGATGTTGTCTTTATTGACGCCCAGTTCAACCAGCTGTTTCGCGGCATACTGCATAAACGCCACCGGACCGCAGACGTAGAATTGCATCTCCGGCGCGCTGAACGCGCCTTCATGCTGGCGTAAATCCATCAACCCTTCGCTGTCAAAGCGGGCCGCTGTACGATCGGCATCCGTTGGCAGACGATACCAGGTGTGCGCGGTGAAACGCGGCAGGGTAGCACCCAGCGTTTTCACCTCATCAGCAAAGGCGTGCACATCCCCGTTTTCAGCGGCGTGGAACCAGTTAACCTGCGCGCTGTGGCTGGATTTCGCCAGCGTGTCCAGCATCGCCAGCATTGGCGTTTGACCCACACCCGCAGAGATCAGCGTCACCGGGGTATTTACCTCAACGGCCATAAAGAAATCGCCCGCCGGCGCAGCCAGATGAACCACGTCGCCCACGCTGGCTTCGTTATGCAGCCAGCTGGAAACCTGACCGCCGTCCTCGCGTTTCACAGCAATACGGTAGCCTTTGCCGTTTGGCTTACGGGTGAGGGAGTACTGGCGGATCTCCTGATGCGGGAAACCTTCAGGCTTCAGCCAGACGCCGAGATACTGCCCCGGCTGATAATCGGCAACGGGTTGACCATCCACCGGCTCGAACTCAAAACTGGTAATCAGCGCGCTACGCGGCGTTTTCTCAACAATGCGGAAGGCACGGGTCCCTTCCCAGCCACCGTTCTTGCTGGCGTTTTCGCTGTAGATCTGCGCTTCTCGGTTGATAAAGACGTTTGCCAGCACGCCGTAAGCTTTGCCCCAGGCGTCCAGTACCTCCTGGCCCGGGCTGAACATCTCGTCCAGCGTCGCCAGCAGGTGACCGCCCACAATGTTGTACTGCTCGGGTTTGATCTGGAAACTGGTATGCTTCTGCGCGATTTTCTCCACCGCAGGCAGCAGGGCTGGCAGATTTTCTATGTTGCTGGCGTAGGCCGCGATGGCATTGAAAAGCGCTTCCCGCTGATCGCCGTTACGCTGGTTACTCATGTTGAAAATCTCTTTCAACTCCGGGTTGTGCGCGAACATGCGGTCGTAGAAATGAGCGGTGAGCTTAGGGCCTGTCTCCACCAGCAGGGGAATGGTGGCTTTAACGGTAGCGATGGTTTGAGCGTCGAGCATGAGCGCGTCCTTCTGATGTGAACTTAATGATGTATTTTAAATGCATCTTATAAAAATAACCCTGCGATGTAAATGGTTCTTTGCAAGATGAAATATATGCATCACAAACCTGAAAAGAAATCCGTTGAAAATGACGAGGGCTTTATTCCTCAAACCCTTGTGTGGCGTAAAGGAAAACGTTTGCGTAAATTCGTTTGTCAAGACCTGTTATCACAGAACTATTCAGTTATACTGTTGCCCGTCGTCCAACAGGACTGCCTTTTCAGGCCAAATTTTACTTGTTAGCTGAGTCAGGAGATGCGGATGTTAAAGCGTGAAATGAACATTGCCGATTATGATGCCGAACTGTGGCAGGCTATGGAGCAGGAAAAAGTACGTCAGGAAGAGCACATCGAACTGATCGCCTCCGAGAACTACACCAGCCCGCGCGTCATGCAGGCGCAGGGTTCTCAGCTGACCAACAAATATGCTGAAGGTTACCCGGGCAAGCGCTACTACGGCGGTTGCGAGTACGTTGATATCGTTGAGCAACTGGCGATTGACCGTGCGAAAGAACTCTTTGGCGCTGACTACGCTAACGTCCAGCCGCACTCCGGCTCTCAGGCAAACTTCGCGGTCTACACCGCGCTGCTGCAGCCGGGCGATACCGTTCTGGGTATGAACCTGGCGCAGGGCGGTCACCTGACTCACGGCTCCCCGGTAAACTTCTCTGGCAAACTGTACAACATCATCCCTTACGGTATTGATGAGTCAGGCAAAATTGACTACGAAGACATGGCGAAGCAGGCTAAAGAGCACAAGCCGAAGATGATCATCGGTGGTTTCTCTGCTTACTCCGGTATCGTTGACTGGGCAAAAATGCGTGAAATCGCAGACAGCATCGGTGCTTACCTGTTCGTGGATATGGCGCACGTTGCCGGTCTTATCGCCGCGGGCGTTTACCCGAACCCGGTACCTCATGCTCACGTTGTGACCACCACCACGCACAAAACCCTGGCGGGTCCACGCGGTGGCCTGATCCTGGCGAAAGGCGGCGATGAAGAGCTGTACAAAAAACTGAACTCCGCTGTGTTCCCAAGCGCACAGGGCGGCCCGCTGATGCACGTGATCGCGGCAAAAGCCGTCGCGCTGAAAGAAGCGATGGAGCCAGAGTTCAAAGTCTACCAGCAGCAGGTTGCCAAAAACGCCAAAGCGATGGTGGAAGTGTTCCTGAACCGTGGTTACAAAGTGGTGTCCGGCGGTACTGAAAACCACCTGTTCCTGCTGGATCTGGTTGATAAGAACCTGACCGGTAAAGAAGCTGACGCCGCTCTGGGCCGCGCCAACATCACCGTGAACAAAAACAGCGTACCAAACGATCCGAAGAGTCCGTTCGTGACCTCCGGTATCCGTATCGGTTCTCCGGCTGTTACTCGCCGCGGTTTCAAAGAAGCGGAAGTGAAAGAGCTGGCTGGCTGGATGTGTGACGTTCTGGACAATATCAATGACGAAGCGGTTATTGAGCGCGTAAAAGCGAAAGTTCTGGATATCTGCGCACGCTTCCCGGTATACGCATAATTCTTCTGCTTAGCAGAACTAAAAAAGGCCGCGTTCGCGGCCTTTTTTTATGTCTTAGCGTCGGTCGAGGGATATTGCTCCCGGTCCCACAATGGCCAGCAGGATAAATGCGCCAGCAATACTGACGTTCTTGTAGAAATTAATCATATTCGGCACAACCGCATCCCCGGTCATGTCCCAGTAATGGTGACCAATAACTGCCGTGCCCAGCGTGTAGAACACAAACAGTACGGCGAGAGGTCGGGTGAAAAAGCCCAGCACGATCAGGATGGCGGCAGGAACTTCCATCACCACGGCGATAATGGCCGCCAGCATGGGCATTGGCGCGCCAAGCGACGTCATATATTGTACGGTGCCGTTAAACCCCGTCAGTTTTGGATAGCCGAAGATAATAAAGAGTACGACAAGCGCGATACGGGCAATCAACAACAACAGGTGGCGTGACTGACCGAAATCGAAATAGCGAAGTGAGTTCATGGCAGAAAACCTCTGCAAGTGGAGTAATTTAAACGTAATACACATTTTCGTTCCCTGCCATAAGCCAGACGACTGCACTGAATGTTAATTTTTCGTTAATTTATAGCAGGCTATCTACTTGCTTAATTTTTATATTCTCGCCAGACTATGGCCTCCATTTCGGGAGGGATTCATGGTCTTGCATTCCACGCGCTGGCTGGCGCTCAGCTATTTCACCTATTTCTTTAGTTACGGTATTTTTCTGCCTTTCTGGAGCGTCTGGCTCAAGGGAATTGGCCTTACTCCGGAAACCATCGGTGTCCTGCTGGGGGCGGGGCTGGTGGCGCGTTTCCTTGGCAGCCTGCTGATTGCACCGCGCGTCAGCGATCCCTCCTTACTCATCAAAGCGGTGCGTATTCTTGCCTTGTTAACGCTGGTCTTTGTGGCCTGCTTCTGGGTCAGCCATCAGTTTGCCTGGCTGATGGTGGTGATGGTCGGCTTTAACCTGTTCTTCTCCCCGCTGGTTCCCCTGACGGATGCCCTGGCAAACACCTGGCAAAAGCAGATCACCATGGACTACGGTCGCGTGCGCCTGTGGGGCTCCATTGCGTTTGTGATTGGCTCTGCGCTGGTGGGGAAACTGGTCAGCCTTTACGATTACCACGCCATTCTGGCCCTGCTAAGCATCGGTATCGCCTCGATGTTGCTGGGCATGCTGCTGCGACCGTCAGTCATGCCGCAAGGCGAAAGTCGCCATCAGGAAAGCGCAGGCTGGCCCGCCTGGCGAAGCCTGGTGGAGCAAAGCTGGCGTTTTCTGGCCTGCGTCTGCCTGCTTCAGGGGGCGCACGCGGCGTATTACGGCTTCAGCGCCATTTACTGGCAGGGCGCCGGTTACTCTGCCTCTGCCGTGGGCTACCTGTGGTCGCTTGGCGTGGTGGCCGAAGTGATTATCTTTGCGCTCAGCAAGAAACTGTTCCGCCGCTTCGGCGCGCGCGACCTGCTGCTGCTCTCCGCCGTGTGTGGCGTGGCGCGGTGGGGCATTATGGGCTGGACGACCGAACTGCCCTGGCTGATCGTGGCGCAAATTCTGCACTGCGGCACCTTTACCGTCTGCCATCTGGCGGCCATGCGCTATATCGCCGCGCGTGAAGGCGGGGATGTGATTCGCTTGCAGGCGGTCTATTCTGCGGTGGCGATGGGCGGCAGCATTGCCGTGATGACGGTCTTTGCGGGCTTCCTGTATCAACATCTGGGACACGGCGTGTTCTGGGTAATGGCACTGGTCGCGCTACCGGCGATGTTTATTCGCCCGAAAGTGGCCGCGCGCGCCTGACTACGATTCCAGCATGGCGCGAATATGTTCTTGCTGCTGTGCGTTCAGCGATTCCACAGCGTGGATCAGCGGCGGTGAGAACAGGGGCAGGGCGGTGGGGTAAGGGGTAATGACCAGCGCCGCTTCGCGCGGAGCCCCCTCTTTCTGAAAAGCCTGCAGCGTCAGATAACGAATATTGAGCGGCAGCAGCGTTAGTTCGCGCAGCTGTTGTTCAATCACCTCTTCACAGGATTTGTCCTCTCCGGTTAATAACACCACCTGTTTTTCGTGCAGATCGGTCTCCTGCATCAGCCAGGCGCCAAAAATCACCGCCACCAGACTCATCTCTTCATCAGAAAAACGCAGGCCAAACTCCGCTTCCAGCTCAAACAACGCCTCCTTGGTGGTGCGTAACAGACGGGGGTAAAGGCGATGGATCTCTTCTGGCAGGCTGTTGTCGATGCCGATCTCAAACAGCGACCGGTCCAGCGCCTGTGCCAGATGAACGTAGAGCTGATCGGTCAGCCCTTGTTCATCGCTGAAGTTCATTCCTGTCTGGGCGCGAAAACGGGCAATCATCCGCACGATGGCCCGGCGCAGACGCTGATCCTGCTGATGTTTATCGAGCACCGGATCGGGCGTGCGCAGCATCATAAACAGCAGCGCGAGGAACAGTTGTTCGTCGCTGTGGGTTCCCTGCGGCACGCGGCGTTTCCAGTGACGCACAATTTCCTGCGCCGTAAAGTATTCCCCTCGCGACTGTGTCCAGTTGCGCTGAACGGGGGAAAACTGCGGCGTATTGCCCAGGTGATGCTGGATCAGACAATACTGCAAGAAGAGCTGTAAAAACTGCACGTCACGGCAGTCAAAGGGGCGCTGTAGCTTTCGGGAACAGAAGCTGATCAACGCCCGCAGATTCGTATCGTCATAAAGCGGACGCGCGATGCCCTGCTGTTTAAGCGCGGTTTTAAGCGCCGGGGTAAACTGTTGCGAAACAAAATGTGGGCACAGGCGGAGCGCCCTGCGCAGCCAGTGCAGCAGACATAAACGCTGATTCAGGACCGTGCCTTCAATCCGGTAGCTGCCGTCATGGTGCGTGACAATGTCCAGCCGGTGATAGCGCTGGATTTCATCGCGCGTCTCGGCTATATCTTGCCGTGCCATGGCGTCGTCCACGCCGTTGGTTGCGATTATGCTCTGTGCGGTGACGGCAGCATCGGGCAGGTAAAGCATCAAAAGCACCTGGCAGCGGCGCTGCGAACTGGAAAGCACAGATGGAATTTCAAGCGTTGTCATCATCTGTTGGGTATCCAGTGTGAATGTCTGGTAAGAATAGCTAAAGGATCGACGCTGAAAAGCGTACCGGCAGCCCTTTCACTCAGGATTGCTGGCGAACATCACAGAATTTTTGACGTGAGGAATTGATGCAAACAGTTAAACACAGCGCGATGGCGTTATTTTTGGCGGTTATCACTTTCACCGCCGGCGCGCATCCTCACAGTTTTATCAGTCTCAAAACCGAGCTGGTGACTGACGGAACCCACTTGAGTGGCCTGAAAATGCGCTGGACGATGGATGAAATCACCTCGGCCGATCTCCTGTATGACGCGGGAAATGCAAAGCCAGGCGATGAGATCTGGAAAAAGCTGGCGGCGGAGGTCATGGCCAACGTGCTGGGACAGCACTACTTCACCGAGTTCTGGCATAACGGACAAAAGGTGAAGTTTATGAATCGCCCGACGGAGTACGGCATGTCGCGCGACGGTCATCAGGCGGTGCTGACGTTTGTTCTCCCGCTGGCGCATCCTCAGCCGCTGGCAGGACAGACGTATACCTTTTCCACCTTCGACCCCACCTATTACGTCGATATGAGCTATGCGAAGGAGAGTGACGTGACGCTACCGACTACCCTGCAAAAATCCTGCAAACTCGCTGTTCATACGCCAAAACCCAGCGAAGAGACGCTCAACTTCGCCGTCTCTCTGGATAAAGAGGATGCCCCTCCTGAAGATATGGAACTGGGTAAACAGTTTGCACAGCAGGTGACGTTACAATGTCAGTGATCGCCTCTTCCGCCCGCAAACCACGTCGCTGGCTTCATCTCTGGCCGCTGGCGCTCTTTTTATTGCTGGCCGTGTGCGGCGCGCTGTGGTTATGGCAGGCCTGGCCGCAGGTTATGATGAAAAGCATTCTCTGGCAGCGTGACGTTAACCAGCAGATGAGCGGGTTACTCAAGGCGGTGGCGGATAACCCGACAAAAGCAGGTGGTTCCCTGCTGGCATTCAGTTTTGTCTACGGGGTGCTGCATGCGCTGGGGCCGGGGCATGGCAAGATTGTGATCGCTACCTGGCTTGCCACGCATCCCTCGAAGCTGAAATCGAGCATCGGTCTGACGCTGGCCTCTTCGCTGCTGCAGGGCGGCGTCGCTATCGGGCTGGTAGTGGTCGTCCTCTCGCTGTTACAGCTTCCCGCTCGTCAGCTGCACCTGAGCAGTTTCTGGCTGGAGAAGGGAAGTTATGCGCTGGTGGGCGTGCTGGGGGGGATCCTCTGCTGGCGGGCGCTGAAAAAACTGCGCGTACTGCTGCAAAAGCCAACCTTCAAATCCTTTACGCCACATCATGTCCATGATGCCCACTGCGGCTGCGGACATCAGCATCTGCCTACGCAGGCGCAGTTGCAGAGCGGCGACGACTGGCGTGCGCGGGTGATGATTGTTCTTTCAATGGGGATGCGACCATGTTCAGGCGCGATCATGGTGCTGCTGTTCAGCAAAGTGATTGGCGTATTCGGCTGGGGCATGCTCTCTGCGCTGGCTATGGCGGCAGGAACGTCCCTGACCATTTCGTCACTGGCATTACTGGTTCACAGCTTCCGTCAACTGGCGGTAAAACTCAGCGGCAATAAGACGCCGGTGCTGTGGCGACAGGTTGGCTGGACGACGCTCGCGCTGGCGGGCGGGGTGATTCTGCTGGTAGCGGCGGTGACGATGTGGATGAGTGCGGTGCCGGTGGGAAGGGGATTGCGGCCGTTTTAGCGACGTACGGTCTGATCCTCCTCAACCACGGGTGCTGTCGCTTATTGTTAATCCCAGTTACCATAGGGGTAGGTTTTACCTTTGATGAAATCCTGCGTTGACTGGATGACGTTAAACGTACCGCCGGGAACGATGTAGTCTTTGCACAGGGTTAGAGCGTTGCCGGAGCGGGTCCACATCTTCAAGGGTTTGACGGGCAGGCTGGGGCGTCCGGCGAAATCTGAAAACCAGATTTTGACTTTGCCTCCGGGGGAGAGGCCAAACACCATTCTGTTGTACCAGACTGGAGCGCCAGATGGGCGGGTATGTTCGGCGGGTGTTTTCATTCGCAGCCAGGTTTCCGGTCCGAACACGGCACTGGTTTCGTAAGTTTGCTGGTCAATATAGGATTCCCAGCAGAAGACAATATACTGCGGGGGGGCTTTGGCTTTGTTAAATTGACCGCCAAAGCCATGTGCATTCTCAGGCCATCTATCAACAGAGCCAGGATCCCTGGACGTCGGATCAAGAGTATTGAACGTATACAGATAACCATCCGTGTCGATGACTCTGGCGTGATTTACCATAGACGGTAATTCTCTGGGGGTTATAAATAAAAAAAACCACTTGTCATAGGGAAGCGTCCAGTCCCCTCTGGCGGCCTGTTTTGACTGTAAAGGATGAAATTTTTGTGGGCTGCAGCCTGCAGCCGTAAGCAGCAGGGCAAGCGCCAGCACGTTGCGTTTTTTCATCGTTTGTTTCCATCCATGTTGTAAATCGTTCTGATCCAGTTCTCGTCCGGCCTGTTAACAAAACCGATGGTTTCGGACGCAGAGGCTCCACCCTGTAATTCACCGGACTGTTTAAGCTCCACGGCGTTCCAGTGAGCTGAGCAGTGGATGTATCTTCTGGCAATCACGTCCACGTCTTCAGGCGTAAAACCGGTTACACATCGGTGCTGACGGGCCGCTTTACCCATCTGCCGGGCGCGTTCGCTCAACGGCTTCAGTTCATCTGGTAAGGCGTGTGTTTTGATATTGTCTACGTCAGCAAATAACGCCCCGGCCTCAATCGCTGCATCAACCATGACCCGTAGCACCACCTTTGACCAGTCAAAAAAGACCGTGCGATGACGCAGCGTCAGGGCGGAAAAGGTCCGTTTTTGCGGCTGGCTGTAGCGATCTGGCGGGGCGAAATCATCTTCCCAGACGTCCGGAGTGATGGCATTGGTTCGAATGACGGGCATGATGGCCGGTGAATGCTCAAGCACGCGTAGCTGCGCCATCGTCTGCTTGTAAACATGCGATTGCGGACCGGGCTGCTTGTGAGGCAGGGTTTCCACCAGCGGGCGGGTGAGAAAGAGGTCTTCCCGCAACTGGGGCAGATAGCCGCCGCCGATATCAGAATGAGCGCCGGGAAGCGTGAGCTCCGGCCAGGCAGGGGCGACGCTGTTGAGGGCAAAGTTATAGCGGCATTCGTGCTGGGCTGTGATGTGGAATACTTTTTCCGCCACGCCGGGACGCAGGCGTATGTCGACGCTACCGGTATTCGCACTGTGTGGATTTAGGCCATTCATTACCGTACCGACGGCTGCCACGGTGTCCATAATGCCAAGGAAGCGGGTTTTACCTGCGGGAGCTCCACGGTATATATATTCGTCCATCCCAGTCTGAATTGCCTTGATAATGGTACGGTCTTCTGACTGGACGCGGTTGGCGAAGTGACGAGCCGCCGCCGCACCACGGCTGAAGCCGAAAATATCAAACAGCAGGGTATCGACGACAAACTTCCCTTTCAGTAAACCAAGCGCTGCATCTATGGCTGTCGCCAGCTGCGCTACCGCATCATCAGTTTTGGCGATAATCCCAGTCTCTGCCGTACCCAATCCAAGCCCTATCGGATTATCGGGTTCTCCAGCTCGAGTTCCAATGCCTTCGACATAAACAGTATTTTGAATGTAACTACTCTCTGGGGGAAAAGTTATTTCATACAGTTCATTCAACCAGTGAATATTCGTGTAACACCCCAGATAGCTGCCCGCCCCGACCCCACTAATCCCCATCTTCTCCGATGCATTTCTGGCGAGAATGGTTGCCGCATCCGGGCTGTTAATATCAAAGTGCTGTGCCGTCAGAGCCTCAAGCATGTTCCGGGTGTTCACCGCATTATTGCCGGTGCCATCGAAAAATATCCCCAGCACCAGCGTTACTCTCCGTTCAGGCTGCTCTTCGGGGAGGAGAGTCTTCTGCACCACCGGAAAAAGACGGCTGTAATTTTCCGGCGTCAGCAGATAATCAAATTCGGTACCGGTGATAAGATGGCGACTCAGAATATAATCATAGTTAATCGAAATATATTCATAGTCCATATCATTCATCTTTGAATGAAGCTGAATGGACCGTATTGATGCACCACGTAATTCGATAAGATAATACTTTTCCATATGACCGTATCGATTAGTGCGGTAAATATCAAAGGTAAGCTTAAGACGTTCATTATTATTGATGGCGTTACTGAATAACGGAGAGCTTTTATCCAGGAGCTTACAGAATTGCAGTCCGCGATGGTGAAGCCGACCACCGGTACCGCTCGCTTCCTGCATCAGGCTGAAAACAAAGATTTCATCTTCATGCCCCAGCTGGTAGCGGTTGCCGACTGAAGTCAGAGAACCACAGCCAGCAGAAATCCGTCCCTGAATATCGCCCTCAAGCGTTAAATAAATAAGGTTGCTCATTTATTTTTCCTGAGTGGGGCGTTTAGTCAGAAAGTATCGTAATGAAAAAATTGAAAAGGCAATCTGCTATAAATCAAATTACAGAGTAAATACTGATGATTATTTAGGCGTAAAAGGAACGGCTAATAAAAAATCCCCGATGATCAATATCGGGGATTTATGTACAAACAGCATTGGGGAAATAACCGCTGAGCGCAGTTACCGGGATTAACGCTTCAGCGCATCGCTCAGTTCATCACGCATGTTTGCCAGCATGGCTTTAACAACGCGTGGGTTACCTGCAACGATGTTGCCGGTAGACATATAGTTATGGCCGCCGGTGAAATCGCATACCAGTGCGCCTGCTTCACGCGCGATCAGCTCGCCCGCAGCAAAGTCCCACGGCTTCAGCGCCAGTTCGAAGTAACCGTCAACGCGGCCGGTCGCCACGTAGGCCAGATCCAACGCGGCTGAGCCGGTGCGACGGAAGTCCGCGCATTCGGTGAACAGTTTGCCGAGGATATTCATGTAGGTGGTTGCGTGCTGTTTCGCCTTGAACGGGAAACCGGTCGCCAGAATGGTGCCGTCCAGATCGCGTGCATTGCTGCAGCGCAGACGGTAACCGTTCAACTGCGCGCCCTGACCGCGGGTAGCGGTGAACAGTTCGTTACGCATTGGATCATAAACAACGGCAACTTCAGTACGGCCTTTAATGCGTACTGCGATAGACACAGAGAAGTGTGGCAGGCGTTTAACGAAGTTGGTGGTGCCATCCAGTGGATCGATAACCCATTGAACATCCTGATCGGTACCTTCATGTTCACCGCTTTCTTCGGTGATGATGGTGTGCTGTGGGTAAGATTTGCGGATCGTTTCGATAATAATCGCTTCTGCGGCTTTATCGACGTTAGTCACGAAATCATTGCTGCCTTTCTGGCTGGTTTCTACGGAGTCTGGCGTTTCGTAGTGTTTGGCAATTACATTACCCGCCTTGCGCGCTGCGCGCACGGCGATGGTCAGCATCGGATGCATCGGTCTCTCTCACTGGATGTTAAAGAACAGGAAAATCGGCGCAGAGTATAGCAGCGGGATCGGAATATGTCTCTCGTTTATGATAATATGCCCGAATATTCTTTAGACACTGAATTCAGACATCCAAAACTATGCTGCAAAACATTCGAATCGTGCTGGTCGAAACATCGCATACCGGCAATATGGGCTCCGTTGCCCGCGCTATGAAAACCATGGGCTTAACGAATCTATGGCTGGTTAATCCGCTGGTGAAACCGGACTCTCAGGCCATCGCACTGGCCGCCGGTGCCAGCGACGTGATTGGCAACGCGCAAATTGTTGATACCCTGGACGAAGCGCTGGCGGGTTGCAGCCTGGTCGTCGGTACCAGCGCGCGTTCCCGTACGCTGCCGTGGCCAATGCTGGACCCGCGCGAATGCGGCCTGAAAAGTGTCTCAGAAGCGGAACAGGCGCCTGTGGCGCTGGTGTTTGGGCGTGAGCGCGTCGGCCTGACCAATGACGAACTGCAGAAGTGCCATTACCACGTCGCGATTGCGGCGAACCCGGAATACAGCTCGCTGAACCTGGCGATGGCGGTACAGGTCATTGCCTACGAAGTGCGGATGGCCTGGCTGGCGACCCAGGAGAAAGTGGCAGAACCGAAAGAAGAGACCGCCTATCCGCTGGTGGACGATCTGGAGCGCTTCTATGGTCACCTGGAGCAGACGCTGCTCTCTACCGGTTTTATCCGCGAAGGCCATCCGGGGCAGGTGATGAATAAGCTGCGTCGTCTGTTCACCCGTGCGCGTCCGGAAAGCCAGGAGCTGAACATCCTGCGTGGAATTCTGGCGTCGATTGAGCAGAAGAATAAAGAATAACGGTGCGCGTTGTTGCCTGGCGGCGCTGCGCTTGCACAGGCCTACGGTTTTGTAGGTCGGGTAAGCGTAGCGCCACCCGACAAAAACAATGAGAGCACGGAAGGTTAAATACCTGACTAAAACAGTCAAGTAAATAGTTGACCAATTTAGTCAGGAATGTCAGACTTGGCCCTGCTATGCAATACCCCATTTTACTATAAAAAACCCCGGGCAGGGGCGAGTTTGAGGTTAAGTAAGACATGAGACTGACATCTAAAGGGCGTTATGCCGTAACCGCGATGCTGGACGTTGCGCTCAACTCCGAAGCGGGCCCGGTTCCGTTGGCTGATATTTCTGAACGACAAGGGATCTCCCTCTCTTATCTGGAACAGCTGTTCTCCAGACTGCGTAAAAATGGACTGGTTTCCAGCGTTCGTGGCCCAGGCGGCGGTTATCTGCTGGGTAAAGACGCGGGCAGTATTGCGGTTGGCGAAGTCATTAGTGCGGTTGACGAATCCGTTGACGCGACCCGTTGCCAGGGGAAAGGTGGCTGCCAGGGCGGCGATAAGTGCCTGACCCACGCGCTGTGGCGCGATCTGAGCGACCGCCTGACCGGCTTCCTGAACAACATCACCCTTGGTGAACTGGTGAATAACCAGGAAGTTCTGGATGTATCGGGCCGTCAGCACAGCCAGGAATCTCA
Organism: Enterobacter cloacae complex sp. IR5384; assembly: GCF_049237265.1. Taxonomy (NCBI): domain Bacteria; kingdom Pseudomonadati; phylum Pseudomonadota; class Gammaproteobacteria; order Enterobacterales; family Enterobacteriaceae; genus Enterobacter; species Enterobacter cloacae complex sp. IR5384. The sequence continues at coordinate 51,512 of NZ_JBMKHJ010000019.1, forward strand.
ACGCAGCACCCGCGCGCAGGACGCTATCGACGTTAAATTACGCGCGTAATAAAAAGATAAGTATTTCAGAATCAGGCCGGGGCGAAGCTGCCCCGTGTACTCGGTCGTACATCCAGCCGGTTGCCTGATTCCTTGCATTGAAGCGATGTACGGAGTTTATAGAGCAATGAAATTACCGATTTATCTCGACTACTCCGCAACCACGCCGGTGGACCCGCGTGTTGCCGAGAAAATGATGCAGTGTCTGACCCTGGACGGAAACTTTGGTAACCCAGCTTCCCGTTCACACCGTTTTGGCTGGCATGCTGAAGAGGCGGTGGATATCGCCCGTAATCAGATTGCTGACCTGGTGGGTGCCGACCCGCGTGAGATTGTGTTCACCTCCGGTGCGACCGAATCCGACAACCTGGCGATCAAAGGTGCAGCCAACTTTTATCAGAAAAAAGGCAAGCACATCATCACCAGCAAAACCGAACATAAAGCTGTGCTGGACACCTGCCGTCAGCTCGAGCGTGAAGGCTTTGAAGTCACTTACCTGGCGCCACAGAGCAACGGTATTATTGACCTGAAAGAGCTCGAAGCGGCGATGCGTGATGACACCATCCTGGTTTCCATCATGCATGTAAACAACGAAATCGGCGTGGTGCAGGATATTGCGACCATCGGCGAAATGTGCCGTGCGCGCGGCATCATCTATCACGTTGATGCGACCCAGAGCGTGGGCAAACTGCCTATCGACCTGAGCCAGCTGAAAGTCGACCTGATGTCCTTCTCCGGCCACAAAATCTATGGCCCGAAAGGCATTGGCGCGCTGTACGTTCGTCGTAAGCCACGTATCCGCATTGAAGCGCAGATGCACGGTGGTGGACACGAGCGCGGCATGCGTTCCGGTACGCTGCCTGTTCACCAGATCGTGGGCATGGGCGAAGCTTACCGTATTGCGAAAGAAGAGATGGAAACCGAGATGGCGCGCCTGCGCACGCTCCGTAACCGTCTGTGGGACGGCGTGAAAGATATGGAAGAAGTGTATCTGAACGGCGATCTCGAGCAGGGCGCACCCAACATCCTCAACGTGAGCTTCAACTATGTTGAAGGCGAATCGCTGATCATGGCGCTGAAAGACCTGGCGGTCTCTTCCGGTTCTGCCTGTACGTCTGCAAGCCTGGAGCCATCCTACGTGCTGCGCGCGTTGGGTATGACTGACGAGCTGGCACACAGCTCTATCCGTTTCTCTTTAGGTCGTTTCACTACCGAAGAAGAGATTGACTACACCATCAAGCTGGTTCGCAACTCCATCGGCCGTCTGCGTGACCTTTCTCCACTGTGGGAAATGTTCAAGCAGGGCGTGGATCTGAACAGCATTGAATGGTCACATCACTAATCGGTACATAAGGAGAATTCAATCATGGCATACAGCGAAAAAGTCATCGATCATTACGAGAACCCGCGCAACGTTGGCTCTTTTGACAACAGCGACGAGAGCGTAGGTAGCGGTATGGTTGGCGCGCCAGCCTGTGGCGACGTGATGAAGTTGCAGATTAAAGTCAACAATGAAGGTATCATTGAAGACGCGCGCTTCAAGACCTACGGCTGCGGTTCTGCTATCGCGTCCAGCTCCCTGGTCACCGAGTGGGTGAAGGGCAAGTCTCTGGACGAAGCACAGGCAATCAAGAACACGGATATTGCTGAAGAACTCGAACTGCCACCGGTGAAAATTCACTGTTCTATCCTGGCAGAAGACGCGATCAAAGCCGCCATTGCGGATTACAAAAGCAAACGTGAAGCAAAATAATTGAGGTTTGAGTATGTCGATTACCCTTAGCGACAGCGCTGCCGCGCGAGTAAGCTCTTTTCTGGCGAACCGTGGTAAAGGCTTTGGCCTGCGACTGGGCGTACGTACCTCCGGCTGTTCTGGTATGGCTTACGTACTGGAGTTTGTTGACGAACCAGCGTCCGATGACACTGTGTTTGAAGACAAGGGCGTGAAGGTGGTGGTCGATGGCAAAAGCCTGCAATTCCTCAACGGCACTCAGCTGGACTTTGTAAAAGAAGGCCTGAACGAAGGGTTCAAATTCACGAACCCGAACGTCAAAGACGAGTGTGGTTGCGGCGAAAGCTTCCACGTTTAATCGCGCGTCATCCGAAACCCCACCGTGGCTTTATTTGCTACGCGTGGGGTTTGTTCTAACAGGCTACCCCTGAGATTGTTATGGATTACTTCACTCTCTTCGGTTTACCCGCTCAATACCCGATTGATCTCCAGGCGCTGACGATCCGTTTTCAGGACCTGCAGCGTCAGTATCATCCGGACAAATTCGCCAGCGGTACTCAGGCTGAACAACTGGCTGCGGTGTCGCAATCCGCGACCATCAACCAGGCCTGGCAGACGCTGCGCCATCCGCTGGCGCGTGCTGAATATCTGCTTTCGCTCCACGGCTTTGATCTGGCGAGCGAACAACACACCGTACGCGACACGGCGTTTCTGATGGAACAGCTTACGCTTCGCGAAGAGCTGGATGAGATTGAACAGGCCAAAGACGAAGCGCGTCTGGAAAGGTTCATCACGCGCGTGAAGGGCATGTTTGATACCCGCCATCAGCAGATGGTGGCGCAACTGAACAATGAGACCTGGGACGTGGCGGCAGACACTGTGCGCAAACTCCGTTTTCTCGATAAACTGCGAAGCAGTGCTGAACAACTCGAAGAAAAGCTGCTCGATTTTTAATTTCGGAAGCAATTATGGCCTTATTACAAATTAGTGAGCCTGGCTTAAGTGCCGCACCGCACCAGCGTCGTCTGGCGGTGGGTATTGATCTCGGCACCACCAATTCCCTCGTGGCAACCGTGCGTAGCGGCCAGGCGGAGACGCTGGCTGACGAGCAGGGCCGCCATCTGCTGCCTTCCGTGGTCCACTACCAGCAGCAGGGCCACGCGGTGGGCTTTGATGCCCGCACTAACGCCGCGCGCGATCCGGCGAATACCATCAGCTCCGTTAAGCGGATGATGGGCCGCTCGCTGGCCGATATTCAGACCCGTTACCCGCATCTGCCGTATCAGCTGCAGGCCAGTGAAAACGGCCTGCCGATGATTGCGACTGCGGCCGGGCTGCTGAACCCGATTCGCGTATCCGCTGACATCCTTAAAGCGCTGGCGGAGCGTGCCACGGCAACGCTCGGCGGCGATTTAGACGGTGTGGTGATTACCGTTCCGGCCTACTTTGATGACGCACAGCGTCAGGGCACCAAAGACGCCGCGCGTCTGGCGGGCCTGCACGTGCTGCGCCTGCTGAACGAACCGACAGCGGCAGCGATTGCCTACGGCCTCGACTCCGGTCAGGAAGGGGTGATTGCGGTTTACGATCTCGGCGGCGGTACCTTTGATATCTCGATCCTGCGCTTAAGCCGTGGGGTGTTTGAAGTGCTGGCGACCGGCGGGGACTCCGCGCTGGGCGGCGATGACTTTGACCATCTGCTGGCGGATTACATTCGCGAGCAGGCGGGCATCAGCGATCGCAGCGATGCCCGCGTACAGCGTGAACTGCTGGATGCGGCCATCGAGGCCAAAATTGCGCTAAGCGATGCTGGGTCAGTCAGTGTGAACGTGGCGGGCTGGCAGGGTGAGATCGCCCGTGAACAGTTTAACGATCTGATCGCCCCCCTGGTGAAACGCACACTGTTAGCCTGCCGTCGTGCGCTGAAAGATGCCGGCGTTGAGGCGAATGAGGTGCTGGAAGTGGTCATGGTGGGTGGTTCCACCCGCGTACCGCTGGTGCGTGAGCGTGTAGGTGAATTCTTTGGCCGCACGCCGCTGACCTCCATTGACCCGGACAAAGTGGTTGCCGTGGGCGCGGCGATTCAGGCGGATATTCTGGTAGGCAACAAGCCGGACAGTGAAATGCTGCTACTGGACGTTATCCCGCTGTCGCTGGGTTTAGAGACCATGGGCGGACTGGTGGAGAAAGTCATTCCGCGCAACACCACCATTCCGGTGGCACGTGCGCAGGAGTTCACTACCTTTAAAGACGGTCAGACGGCCATGTCCATTCACGTGATGCAGGGCGAACGCGAACTGGTGCAGGACTGCCGTTCTCTGGCGCGCTTTGCGCTGCGGGGCATTCCGGCGCTGCCTGCGGGCGGGGCGCATATTCGCGTCACCTTCCAGGTGGATGCAGACGGCCTGCTGAGCGTCACGGCGATGGAAAAATCGACTGGTGTCGAATCGTCCATTCAGGTGAAGCCGTCCTACGGTCTGACCGATGGCGAAATCGCCTCCATGATTCAGGACTCAATGAGCTACGCCGAGCAGGATGTGAAGGCGCGTATGCTGGCCGAACAAAAAGTGGAAGCCGCACGCGTGCTGGAAAGCCTGAACGGCGCGCTCGCTGCCGATGCCGCGCTGTTAAGCGCCGCTGAGCGTCAGGTGATTGACGAGGCTGCTGCGCACTTAAGCGTGGTCGCCCAGGGCAATGACGCTGACACAATAGAAGAAGCCATTAAAAACGTTGATAAACAAACCCAGGACTTTGCTGCTCGCCGCATGGACAAATCTGTCCGCGTCGCGCTGAAAGGCCAGTCCGTGGACGAGGTTTAATATGCCAAAGATTGTTATTTTGCCTCATGCGGACCTCTGTCCGGATGGCGCTGTTCTGGAAGCGAAGACCGGTGAAACCATTCTCGATGTTGCCCTGCGTGCAGGTATCGAAGTGGAACACGCCTGTGAAAAATCCTGTGCCTGCACGACGTGCCACTGTATCGTGCGTGAAGGTTTCGACTCGCTTGCCGAGAGCACAGAAGACGAAGATGACATGCTGGATAAAGCATGGGGTCTGGAGCCCGACAGCCGCTTAAGCTGCCAGGCAGCGGTGACCGACGAGGATCTGGTCGTGGAGTTCCCACGCTACACCATCAACCACGCACGCGAGCATTAATATGGGACTGAAATGGACAGACAGCCGTGAAATCGGCGAAGCGCTCTACGACGCTAACCCGGATCTCGATCCAAAAACCGTACGCTTCACCGATATGCATCAGTGGATCTGCGATTTAGAGGATTTTGACGACGATCCCAACGCATCCAATGAAAAAATTCTGGAGGCGATTCTGTTAGTCTGGTTAGATGAAGCAGAGTAAATCACGTAACGGGCTGCCTTCAGGCGGCCCGTTTGCTAATAAGGATAAATAAAATGACCGAAGCGATGAAGATTACGCTCTCTACGCAACCCGCCGATGCGCGTTGGGGCGAAAAAGCCACTTACAGTATCAACAACGACGGTATTACCCTGCACCTGACGGGCAACGACGATCTGGGCCTGATCCAGCGCGCCGCGCGTAAAATTGATGGGCTCGGCATTAAGCATGTCTCTCTGGCAGGCGAGGGCTGGGACACCGACCGCAGCTGGGCGTTCTGGGCCGGTTATAAAGGGCCAAAAGGCACCCGCAAAATTGAGTGGGCCAACCTTGACGAAGCCGGTCAAAAAGAGCTGGAAAGCCGCCTGACCATTATCGACTGGGTACGTGACACTATTAACGCACCGGCTGAAGAGCTGGGGCCGGAACAGCTGGCACAGCGCGCCGTTGACCTGCTGTGCGGCGTGGCCGGCGACAACATGTCTTATCGCATCACCAAAGGTGAAGACCTGCGCGAGCAGAACTACATGGGCATTCACACCGTGGGTCGTGGCTCTGAGCGTCCACCGGTGCTGCTGGCGCTGGACTACAACCCAACCGGCGATAAAGACGCGCCAGTGTTTGCCTGCCTGGTCGGGAAAGGTATCACCTTCGACACCGGTGGCTACAGCCTGAAGCAGAGCGCGTTCATGGACTCCATGAAATCCGACATGGGCGGGGCGGCAACCATCACCGGTGCGCTGGCGTTTGCGATTACCCGTGGCCTGAAAAAACGCGTGAAGCTGTACCTGTGCTGCGCGGACAACATGGTAAGCGGTAATGCCTTCAAGCTCGGCGACATCATTCGCTACCGCAACGGCAAAAATGTTGAAGTGATGAACACCGATGCAGAAGGCCGTCTGGTGCTGGCCGATGGCCTGATCGACGCTTCTGCCCAGAAGCCAGAGTTGATTATCGATATGGCCACCCTGACCGGCGCGGCAAAAACGGCGCTGGGTAACGACTACCATGCGCTGTTCAGCTTTGATGACAAGCTGGCGGCCCGCCTGCTGGCAAGCGCCGCGGCAGAAAACGAACCGTTCTGGCGTCTGCCGCTGGCGGAGTTCCACCGCAGCCAGCTGCCGTCTAATTTTGCCGAACTGAATAACACCGCGAGCGCGGCATACCCGGCGGGTGCAAGCACCGCAGCAGGCTTCCTGTCCCACTTCGTTGAGAACTATCACGAAGGCTGGCTGCATATCGACTGCTCCGCAACCTACCGTAAAGCGGCAGTTGAGCAGTGGTCTGCGGGCGCGACCGGCCTGGGCGTGCGTACCGTGGCGAACCTGCTGACGGCTGAGTAATGCTTTTTGCCCTCACCCTAACCCTCTCCCTTGAGGGAGAGGGCCGGGGTGAGGGGGAAATTCGACATCTGGAATTGTTATGTCCGAAACCAAAAACGAATTAGAAACCCTGCTGGAACAGGCGGCGACCGAGCCCGCCCACCGTCCGGCATTTTTCCGCACGTTGCTGGAATCCACCGTCTGGGTGCCAGGAACCGCGGCGGAAGGTGAGCAGGTTGTTGAAGACAGCGCGCTGGATCTGCTGCACTGGGAGAAAGACGACGGCACCTCGGTGATCCCGTTCTTTACCTCGCTGGAAGCGCTGCAGACCGCCGTTGAAGATGAACAGGCGTTCGTGGTGATGCCGGTACGCACGCTGTTCGAAATGACGCTGGGCCAGACGCTGTTCCTTAATGCGAAACTGCCGACCGGGAAAGAATTCACGCCGCGTGAAATCAGCCATCTGATTGGTGAAGAGGGTAACCCGCTCAGCACCCAGGAAGTGCTGGAAGGGGGCGAAACGCTGCTGCTCTCTGAAGTGGCCGAACCGCCAGCGCAGATGATCGATTCCCTGACCACGTTGTTCAAAACCCTGAAGCCGGTAAGACGCGCGTTCCTCTGTTCGATTAAAGAGCAAGCGGATGAACAGCCGGTACTGTTGATTGGTATTGAAGCTGACGGTGATATTGATGAGATCATCCAGGCGGCGGGCAGTGTGGCCACTGATACGTTGCCGGGCGATGAGCCAATTGATATCTGCCAGGTGAAGAACGGTGAGAAGGGCATCAGTCACTTTATTACCGAGCACATCACACCGTTCTATGAGCGTCGCTGGGGCGGTTTCCTGCGCGATCTCAAAACCAACCGCATCATCTGATTACAGCGGGGTGACTGTCACCCCGTTGCTTCCAGCAGCAGTAAATCCATCAGCAGTACCAGATTCGACTCAAACGACGTCACCCCTGCGGCTTCCGCGGCGTAATGCACCGCCTCGTCATAGAGAGCGAAGTGCACGTCCGCCATGCCCGCCAGCGTATTGGCCGAGGCGCGGGTAAACGCGACAATCGTCATCCCGACGTTTTTGGCGATCCGCGCTTTATCCAGCACCTGCTCTGTTTCGCCGCTGCGCGAGACGGCAATAAATACCTGATAACGGGCGGCGTTGCTGAGGAAAATGTTCCGGCTGTCACCCGGCCCGGAGATAAACGCCGTTTTCCCCAGCACCTGCAGTTTTTTGGTCAGGTATTCGGCAAACAGATAGGAAAACCCGGCACCGTAGAGAAAGAAGCTCTCTTTGTGACGCAGCAGGTCGGCAAACTGCAGACGCTTCTCATCGGTCACCCACTGGAATGTCTGCTGATAGTTGGCAATAAACTGGCTGAACAGCGCGGGCAACTGCGGAAGGGCGTTTCCTTGAGTCGTAATATGCGGCGTGTCGGTGAGGAGCTGTTTGCAGTGCCAGATAAACTCGCTAAACCCGCTGAACCCCAGCTTCTGACACAGCCGCATAATCGTCGCGGTAGAGACAAATGTCGCCTGCGCCAGTTCCCGCACCGTGATGTTACCCACCAGCAGTGGATGCTCCGTGAGGTGGGCGAGTACGCGATATTCCGCGCGGGTCAGCGATTCCCCGCGCGTTAACAGCGTGGCCAGGCGGTTATCCATTATTTCGCGGGTTCAACCGGCAGGTCGTCCCGCGCACCCCACTCACTCCAGGCGCCATCGTACAGCGTGACGTCGTTTACGCCGAGCGTGGCGAGCGCCAGGATCACCACGCAGGCCGTTACGCCGGAACCGCAGCTGGCAATAATCGGACGGTGTAAATCCACGCCCTGACGATCAAAAATCGCGCGTAGCTCATCGGTGGTTTTCAGTTCGCCCTCAAACACCAGATCGCCCCACGGCACGTTCAACGCCCCCGGAATGTGTCCGCGTTTCAGGCCAGGGCGAGGTTCGTCCGCTTCAGCGTTAAAACGTGCGGCAGGACGCGCATCGACGATTTGAGCAGTGTTTTCATGGCTGACGACCAGCACGTCGGTCAGGCGTTTCACCACATTTGCGTCAAACGTCGCGTCAAAATCCCCCTCCGGCAGCGTCACGTCCCCCTGCTGCAGCGGCAGTTCGTTGCGCTTCCAGCCAGCCAGACCCCCCGCCAGAATCGAGACTTTCTCGACGCCGAAGTTTTTCAGCATCCACCACGCGCGCGGGGCAGAGAAGAGGTTACCTTCATCATAAACAACGAGGTGTTTGTCTTTGCTGATGCCCAGCTCGCGCATCGCCACGGAGAAGGCTTCCGGGCGCGGCAGCATGTGCGGCAGAGGGGAGGTGTGATCGGAGAGGGCTTCGATATCAAAAAATACCGCGCCCGGCAGGTGCCCTGCGCGGTATTCACCGGGAACGTCACGATGCTCCTGGCCCGGAGGAGCCATACGCGCGTCAATAATCTGCACTTCAGGATCGTCGCCGTGCTCAATCAGCCAGTCGGCGGCGACAAAATATGAGGTGGACATGGGTTGCCTCCATTCTTTTCCGTAAAAAAGGATTGTCGATGTTTTTTCTGACACCGACAAGCAAACCACGTTCAACTCGCGAGCAAGCCCCTATTTTTTCACCGCTTCGCCGTTCAGCCAGGCTTTTTGCAGCGCAGGCCAGTACTCACGGTTAGCCTCGATCATCTCATCCAGAATCGCTTTCGCGTGCTCCATGGTCGGCACGGTGCGATTCAGGGTAAATGCCTGCAGCGCTTTCTCATAGCTCCCTTCAATGGTTGCTTCCACCAGCAGCTGTTCAGAGGCGAGCTGCTGTTGTAGCAGCGTCTGATGGAACAGCGGCACCTGGCCCACGCGGACAGGCTCTGGCCCCTCGGATGTGATATAAGCGGGAACCTCGACGACCGCATCGTACGGCACATTGGTAATTGCCCCGCGGTTTTCCACCATCACCAGATGACGGCTCCGCAGGTTGAAGGCCAGCGAGCAGGCGACATCGACGATAAACTCGCCGTGAACGCCAACGTGGAAGGCGTCCGGCAGGATCCCGGTACGCTTATATTCTTCGGCTGCGGCAAACAGCTTTTTCTCACGTCCGTTCATCACTTCGTTAGCGCGGGTGTAGTCCGGCTTCTGATGCTCGACAATCTGGTTCGGCATCAGGTAGTACTGCAGATACGGGTTCGGCAGATACTCCGGGAAGTTATCCATGATCGGCTTGATGTTGCGCCAGGTTTTCACCCACGACGGATCGGAGTGCTGCGGGTCGGTTTTGGCGGCATCTTCCGTCAGCAGACCAAACTTCGCGATATGTTTACGCAGCTCCGGCAGCTTGTCCTCGCCGTCCACCAACACACGGGTAAACCAGCCGAAGTGATTCAGCCCAAAGTAGTCCACCTCCAGCTTGCGGCGATCGACCCCCAGAATGGCTCCCATGTTACGCATTGCAGCAACCGGCATATCGCAAATATTCAGCACGCGGGCGTTCGGTCGCAGGCGACGCACCCCCTCTGCGACGATTGCCGCCGGGTTGGAGTAGTTTACGATCCATGCTTTTTCATGCGCGTAGCGATCCACCAGATCGATAAGCTCGACCATTGGCAGGATCGTACGCAGCCCATAAGCCAGCCCGCCGGGGCCGCAGGTCTCCTGACCAACCACGCCGTGGCGCAGCGGGATCTTCTCATCCTGCTCGCGCATTTTATACTGGCCAACGCGCATCTGGGCGAAGACGAAGTGTGCGCCGCTGAAGGCCACTTCCGGGTCATTGGTGACGGTAAATTTGATGCTCTGGCTGTGGTCGCGGATCACTTTTTCCACCACCGGGGCAATCGTGTTCTGACGCGCCTCGTCGATGTCGTAGAGGCGGATTTCGGCCAGTGGGAAGTCCTGCAGACGCACCATCAGGCTTTTCACAATACCTGGCGTGTAGGTGCTACCGCCGCCAGCAATCGACAGAATGAATGGGGGTGTAAACATCTTTAGCTCCTTTCAGAGAAACGTCTCAACGGCTTCTCGCATTTTTTTGACATGCAGCCCGTAGACCACCTGAACGTTGTTACCTTGTTTGATAATCCCTTTTGCGCCGGTCGCTTTCAGGCGCGGCTCATCAATGATGGCGACATCCTTCACCGTCACACGTAAGCGGGTGTAGCAGTTATCCACCACTTCAATATTTTCCCGGCCGCCCAGACCGACGACGATGGATTCACCCAGCCCGTCGTTATTGCCCTTCGCCTGGTACTCCTGTTTGCTGTAAAGGCGCGTCTCCTGGTCCTCATCTTCACGGCCTGGCGTTTTCATGTTGAAACGCAGGATCAGGAAGCGGAACACCACGAAGTAGAGGACAAACATGATCAGCCCGACCACGATGTACATCGGCCAGTTGGACTTTTCCGTACCGAGCGGCAGGTTGTAGAGAATAAAATCGATAATCCCGTTAGCGCCGATGGCGTGAACACCCAGCAGGGAGAACAGCATCATCCCGATACCCGTCAGCACCGCGTGCACCACGAACAGCAGCGGGGCGACAAACAGGAAGGAGAACTCGATGGGCTCGGTGACGCCGACCAGCAGCGAAGTGAGCGCCGCCGGGATCAGAATCGCTTTTGCTGCCGCTTTACGCTCCGGCTTTGCGGTCATGTACATCGCCAGCGCCGCCGCCGGCAGGCCAAACATCTTGCTGATGCCGCGCGCATCCCATACCACCGTGCTGCTGAGCTGTTTCACCTCCGGGCAGGCCATTTCCGCGAAGTAAATGTTGCGCGCGCCCTGATAAACCGTACCGCACACCTCTTGCGTGCCGCCCAGTTCGGTATACAGGAACGGGGTATAGACCAGATGATGCAGGCCGGTGGGCACCAGAATGCGCTCAAGGAAGCCGTAGATCGCCACGCCGAACGGACCAGAACCTTTGATGGCAAGCGCCATTGCGCTAATGCCGTGCTGGGCAAACGGCCACAGCTCGCTCATTACTACGCCGAGCAGCATGGAAACGGGCAGTATCACAATGGCGACAAAACAGTGACCAGAGTAAATCGCCATCGCGCCGTTAAACTGTACGCCGGAGTATTTGTTGTACAGGTATCCGGAAAGCGCGCCGGTCAGGATCCCGGCGAACACACCCATCTCCAGCACCTGAACGCCCAGCACCATGGTCTGCCCGGCGACTTTCATCTGTGCTGCGTTTGCCAGTTCGCCCTGAAGCTGTAGCGTGACGTTCATGGCGTTGATAAACACCACAAACGTCACCAGCCCAATCAGCGCCGCGTAGCCTTTGTCCCGTGTTGCCAGACCAATCGGGATGCCGACGGCAAACACCAGGGCCAGGTTAACCAGCACCGACACGGCAGATTTGGCGATCAGCTGGCCGATATTCTGGATCAGCGGATGGCCGAGAAACGGCAGATACTCGGCCAGGTTGCCATTGCCCAGCACATTGCCAAAGGCGATAAACAGACCGACGATCGGTAAAATAAGTACCGGTCCGTACAATGATTTTCCGAAATTTTGTAGGGCGTTCACGGCTCGTTTCATGGCTTTCTCTCTTATTGAACCGCGCACTCGGGGTGCGTCTTGAGCTTAAAACTAGCAGGCTCCCGGCGAGCTTATCCAGCTATCTAATTGTTTTAAAAACAAATGACGTGAAAGGTAACATGTGACGTTTGACGTTGTGATCGGCGTAACATCACCACGCTGACGATGCGAGCCGCCTTCCAGATCCTAAAAATGGACTTTTTGTATTAACGAAACTTGCGGATAATACTTATCCGGAAGACGACCAACAGGCTCCATGGGCCAGGGACAAAGGATGAAACCGTTTCGCTTAGCCGCGCTCTCTCTTGCGCTGCTCACCACGTTTACGCTTGTCGGCTGTGATAACAGCGACGATAAACCTCAGGCTGCGGCTCCCGCGGCATCTACAGCAACCACACCAAAAGCGGCGGAAAAGCCAGACGCTGACAAGCTGGCAAAACTGGCGGCACAAAGTCAGGGCAAAGCGTTCACTCTGCTTGATGCCTCTGAAGTGCAGCTGGACGGCGCCGCCACGCTGGTGCTGACATTTTCTGTTCCACTGAATCCGGATCAGGATTTCTCGAAAACCGTGCATGTCGTGGATAAGAAAAGCGGCAAGGTTGACGGGGCGTGGGAACTGGCGCCGAACCTGAAAGAGCTTCGTCTGCGCCATCTGGAGCCTAACCGCAATCTGGTCGTCACCGTGGAACGCGATCTGCAGGCGTTAAACAAAGCGACTTTTGGCATCGACTACGAAAAAGCCCTGACCACCCGGGATGTCGAGCCGACGGTCGGATTCGCCAGCCGCGGGTCACTGCTGCCGGGGAAAGTCGTGGAAGGCTTGCCTGTCATGGCGCTCAACGTCAATAACGTGGACGTGAACTTCTATCGCGTGAAACCGGAGTCGCTGGCTTCATTCGTCAGCCAGTGGGAGTACCGTAACTCGCTGACCAACTGGGAATCTGACAATCTGCTGAAGATGGCCGAGTTGGTTTATACCGGTCGTTTCGATCTTAACCCGGCACGTAACACGCGTGAAAAACTGCTGCTGCCGCTGAAAGATATCAAGCCGCTCCAGCAGTCGGGCGTCTATATCGCAGTGATGAATCAGGCAGGGCACTACAACTACAGCAATGCCGCCACGCTCTTCACCTTAAGCGATATTGGGCTGTCCGCTCACCGTTATCATAACCGTCTCGATATCTTCACCCAGAGCCTGGAAAACGGTGCGGCGCAATCCGGTGTAACCGTCACGCTGTTAAACGATAAAGGGCAGACCCTGGCTGAGGCGAACAGCGATGCCGACGGCCATGCAAAGGTCGAAACTGACAAAGAAGCCGCGCTGATCCTTGCCAGTAAAGATGGCCAGACTACGCTACTTGACCTCAAGCTGCCGGCGCTCGATCTGGCGGAGTTCGACATTGCTGGTAGCCCGGGCTACAGCAAACAATTCTTTATGTTTGGCCCGCGTGACCTCTATCGCCCAGGCGAAACGGTGATCCTGAACGGCTTACTGCGCGACAGCGACGGTAAACCGCTGCCTGCGCAGCCGGTGAAGCTGGATGTGCTTCGCCCGGACGGGCAGGTAGCGCGTACCGTCGTCGTCCAGCCGGAGAATGGTCTCTATCGCTTTAACTATCTGCTGGACAGCGGGGCGCAAACCGGCATGTGGCATATCCGCGCCAATACGGGCGATAACCAGCAGCGTCTGTGGGACTTCCATGTCGAAGATTTTATGCCAGAGCGTATGGCGCTGAATCTGAGCGGACAAAAAACGCCGGTTTCGCCGCAGGATAACGTCGACTTTAACGTGGTGGGATATTACCTGTACGGCGCACCGGCCAACGGTAATGCCCTGCAGGGGCAGCTCTTTTTGCGTCCACTGCGTGAAGCGGTTCCGGCGCTGCCTGGCTTCCAGTTTGGCGATATCGCCGAAGACAACCTGAGTCGCAGCCTGGATGAAGTGCAGCTTACGCTTGATGAACATGGGCGTGGGCAGGTCTCTACAGAAAGCCAGTGGAAAGAGGTGCACTCTCCGCTTCAGCTGATCCTGCAGGCCAGCCTGCTGGAATCAGGCGGTCGTCCGGTGACGCGTCGTGCTGAACAGGCTATCTGGCCAGCAGCCGAATTACCGGGTATTCGTCCTCAGTTCGCCAGCAAGGCGGTGTATGATTACCGCACCGATACCACCGTTAACCAGCCTATCGTCGATGAAAACGGCAACGCCAGTTTCGACATTGTCTATGCCGATGCCAGTGGGGCGAAAAAGGCTGTTTCCGGATTACAGGTGCGCCTGATCCGCGAACGCCGCGACTACTACTGGAACTGGTCAGAAAGCGATGGCTGGCAGTCCCAGTTTGATCAAAAAGATCTCATTGAAGGCGAGCAGGAGCTGACCCTCAAGGCCGATGAAACGGGTAAAGTGACGTTCCCGGTAGAGTGGGGCTCCTATCGTCTGGAAGTGAAAGCGCCTGATGACATGGTCAGCAGCGTACGTTTCTGGGCCGGGTACAGCTGGCAGGATAACAGTGACGGCACGGGAGCCGCGCGCCCCGACCGCGTGACCCTGAAACTGGATAAGCCTTCTTACCAGCCGGGTGACACCATCCAGTTGCATATCGCCGCACCTGCCGCGGGTAAAGGCTATGCGATGATCGAATCCAGCGAAGGGCCACTGTGGTGGAAAGAGATCGACGTCCCGGCCAACGGACTGGATCTTGCTATTCCGGTAGACAAAGCCTGGAAACGCCACGACCTCTATCTCAGCACGCTGGTGGTTCGCCCTGGCGATAAATCCAAATCCGCCACGCCGAAGCGGGCGGTTGGCCTGCTGCATCTGCCGATGGGGGATGAAAATCGCCGTCTGAATATCGCGCTGGATATCCCGCAAAAAATGCGACCTAACCAGACGCTTTCCGTGAAGGTAAAAGCCAGCGTGAAAGAGGGCCCGGTACCACAAAAAGTGAACGTGTTGGTCTCCGCGGTGGACAGCGGCGTGCTGAACATTACCGATTACGTCACGCCGGATCCGTGGCAGGCCTTCTTTGGTCAGAAGCGCTATGGCGCGGATATCTACGATATCTACGGCCAGGTGATTGAAGGCCAGGGACGTATGGCCGCACTGCGTTTTGGTGGTGACGGCGATGAGCTTAAACGCGGCGGTAAGCCGCCGGTGAACCATGTCACCATTATCGCCCAGCAGGCACAGCCAGTGACGCTTGATGCGAATGGTGAAGGGTCCATCACCCTGCCAATTGGAGACTTCAACGGTGAGCTGCGTCTGATGGCGCAGGCCTGGACGGAAGAGGATTTCGGCAGCAGCGAAAGCAAAGTGATTGTGGCCGCGCCGGTCATTACCGAGCTTAATACGCCGCGCTTCCTGGCAAGCGGCGATACCTCACGGTTGACACTGGATCTCACTAACCTGACCGATCAGCCGCAAACGCTAAATGTGGCCTTAACCGCGACCGGCAAGCTGTTGCTGGAAGGGGCGCAGCCGCAGCCTGTCAAACTGCCACCGGGTGCGCGCAGCACGCTGTTTATTCCGGTGCGTGCACTGGAAGGTTACGGTGACGGCGAAGTGACGGCGCAGGTAACAGGACTTCAGCTGCCTGGCGAGACCTTCGCTCCGCAGCAGAAGAGCTGGAAAATCGGCGTCCGTCCTGCGTTCCCGGCGCAGACGGTGAATACCGGGGCCATGCTGAACCCGGGTGAGTCCTGGACTGCGCCAGGGCAGCATATCAACGGCTTCTCTCCCGCTACATTGCAGGGACAACTGCTGCTTAGCGGCAAACCGCCGCTTAATCTGGCGCGCTATATCCGTGAGCTGCAGGCATATCCTTATGGCTGTCTTGAACAAACCACCAGTGGCCTGTTCCCGTCGCTCTATACCAACGCGTCACAGCTGAAGGCGCTTGGCATTAAAGGCGACACGGACGACAAACGTCGTGCTGCCATTGATATTGGCATCTCCCGCCTTCTGCAGATGCAGCGTGATGACGGTGGTTTTGCGCTCTGGGATAAAAACGGTCCGGAAGAGTACTGGCTGACTGCCTATGTCACGGACTTCCTGGTGCGTGCCGGTGAGCAGGGCTACAGCGTGCCGACGGATGCGGTCAATAATGCCAATAGCCGACTGCTCCGCTACCTGCAGGATCCGGGCATGATGTCCATCCGCTACAGCGACGATACTCAGGCCAGCAAATTTGCCGTGCAGGCCTATGCCGCACTGGTACTGGCGCGCCAGCAAAAAGCCCCGCTGGGTGCGTTGCGTGAAGTCTGGGATCGTCACGGGCAGGCGGCTTCCGGTCTGCCGCTGATGCAGCTCGGTATGGCACTCAAACTGATGGGGGATGCCCCGCGCAGCCAGCAGGCGCTGGATCTTGCCCTCAAAACACCGCGCAACGACAGCAGACAC
Organism: Enterobacter cloacae complex sp. IR5384; assembly: GCF_049237265.1. NCBI lineage: Bacteria > Pseudomonadati > Pseudomonadota > Gammaproteobacteria > Enterobacterales > Enterobacteriaceae > Enterobacter > Enterobacter cloacae complex sp. IR5384. Next base: position 67,881 of record NZ_JBMKHJ010000019.1, read on the forward strand.
TGGATGGCGGATTATGGCAGCGCGCTTCGTGATAACGCGCTGATGCTCTCCCTTCTGGAGGAGTACAAGCTGCTGCCGGATGCGCAAAATACGCTGCTGAATGCCCTGTCTGAACAGGCCTTCAGCCAGCGCTGGCTGTCTACGCAGGAGAGTAACGCGCTATTCCTGGCCGGACGTTCGCTACAAACTCTGTCCGGAGCATGGCAGGCGGAAACCTCACTCTCGGGTACCGCATTGAGCGGTGACAAGGCGCTGGTGCAGAATATGAATGGCGATCAGCTTGGTGCGCTGCAGGTGACCAACACCGGCACGACACCGCTGTGGGTGCGTCTGGATAGCACCGGTTACCCGGACTCAGCCCCTCAGCCATCCTCGAATGTTCTGCAGATTGAACGCCATATTCTGGCAACCGACGGCAGTTCGAAATCGCTCTCTTCGCTGAAGAGCGGTGAGCTGGTGCTGGTATGGCTGAAAGTGAAGGCCAGCCAGGACGTGCCGGATGCGCTGGTGGTGGATCTCCTCCCGGCGGGTCTGGAGCTGGAGAACCAGAACCTGGCGAGCAGCAGCGCCAGCCTGCAGGACAGCGGCAGCGAAGTGCAGAACCTGCTTAGCCAGATGCAGCAGGCGGATATTCAGCATATGGAGTTTCGCGACGACCGCTTTGTGGCCGCAGTGCCGGTAAACGAAGGGCAGCCGGTTACGCTGGTTTATCTGGCGCGCGCCGTGACGCCGGGAACGTACCAGGTACCGGTGCCGCTGGTGGAGTCCATGTATGTTCCGCAGTGGCGGGCAACGGGTGCGGCCAGTGGCCCGCTGATTGTTGTACCGTAATATGTCAGTTGCACGTCTGATACGCTCCCGCTGGCTGTGGCTGGCGGGGGCGCTTCTCATTTTATGGGGGCTGATCGTTGCCGCCGACCGCCTCTGGCCGTTGCCGCTGAAAGAGGTTAACCCCGCCCGGGTGGTGGTGGATGAGAAGGGCACGCCGCTCTGGCGTTTTGCCGACAGCGAAGGGATCTGGCGTTATCCGGTCACGATTGAAGAGGTCTCTCCTCGCTATCTTGAGGCCCTGATCCAGTATGAAGATCGCTGGTTCTGGGAGCATCCAGGCGTGAATCCTTTCTCTGTGCTGCGCGCTGCCTGGCAGGATCTGACGTCCGGTAAGGTTGTCTCCGGCGGCAGTACACTGACCATGCAGGTTGCGCGTCTGCTGGATCCGCATCCGCGCACCTTTGGCGGTAAAATTCGTCAACTCTGGCGGGCGATGCAGCTTGAATGGCATCTCTCCAAGCGCGAGATCCTCACCCTCTACCTCAACCGCGCCCCGTTTGGCGGGACGCTCCAGGGAATAGGTGCCGCAAGCTGGACCTATCTGGGTAAACCGCCATCACAGCTCAGCTATTCCGAAGCGGCCCTGCTGGCGGTGCTACCTCAGGCCCCCAGCCGTTTACGCCCGGACCGCTGGCCGGCGCGGGCGGAAGCGGCGCGCAACAAAGTGCTCGACCGGATGGTAACGCAGGGTGTCTGGTCAGCCCGACAGGTTAACGAATCCCGTGAAGAGCCGGTATGGCTGGCTCCCCGGCAGATGCCCCAGCTGGCGCCGCTCTTCGCACGCATGATGCTGGGAAAAAGCCGTGATACCAAAATTGTCACCACTCTGGATGCCGCCTTACAACGGCAGCTGGAAGAGCTGGCAATGAACTGGAAATCCCGCCTGCCGGCGCGCAGTTCACTGGCGATGATCGTCGTGGATCATACCAATATGAAAGTGCGCGGCTGGGTCGGTTCGGTGGATATTAACGATGACACCCGCTTCAGCCATGTGGATATGGTGAATGCGATCCGATCCCCGGGATCGGTACTGAAACCTTTTATCTACGGTATGGCGCTCGACGATGGGCTGATTCATCCCGCTTCGCTGCTTCAGGATGTCCCCAGGAAAACCGGTGATTATCGTCCCGGTAACTTTGACAGCGGATTCCATGGGCCGGTGAGCATGAGCGAAGCGCTGGTGCGCTCCCTTAATCTGCCTGCCGTGCAGGTGCTGGAGGCGTACGGGCCTAAGCGTTTTGCCGGCATGCTCAGCAACGCAGGGTTGCCGCTTATTTTGCCTGCGGGGGCGCAGCCAAATCTGTCGTTGATCCTGGGCGGGGCGGGAGCGCGGCTGGCAGATATTACTGCTGCCTACAGCGCTTTTGCCCGCCACGGTAAAGCGGGAAGGCTGCGCTTACAGCCAGGTGATGCGCTGGTTGAACGTCCGCTGTTGTCACCCGGCTCGGCCTGGATTATTCGCCGTATTCTGGCGAATGAAGCCCAACCGTTACCGGATAACGCACTGCCGCAGGTTGCGCCGCTGGCATGGAAAACGGGCACCAGCTACGGCTATCGCGATGCCTGGGCCATTGGCCTGAATGCGCGTTACGTGATTGGCATCTGGACCGGAAGGCCGGACGGCACGCCCGTGGCGGGACAGTTTGGTTTTGCCAGTGCCGTGCCGCTGTTAAATCAGGTGAATAACCTGCTTCAGTCGCGCTCAACGATAGACGAAGCGCGCCTGCCACGCGATCCGCGCCCGGAAAGCGTCGGGCGAGGCGTGATCTGCTGGCCTGGCGGGCAATCGTTGCCGGAGGGCAGTGAAAACTGCCGTCGACGCCTGTCGACCTGGCTGCTGGAAGGTAGTGAGCCGCCGACGCTGTTGCTGCCGGAGCAGGAGGGCATCCGCGGGATCCGTTTCCCGATCTGGCTGGATAAAACCGGCAAACGTGTGGCGGCAGATTGCCCGGATGACACAGAGAAAGTGCTGGACGTCTGGCCGCTACCCTTGGAGCCCTGGCTACCGGCAGCGGAAAAAAGAGCGGCACGTCTTCCGGCACCTTCAACGGTTTGTCCACCGCTGGATGATAACAATGCGGCACCGCTAATGATTTCGGGTGTCAGAGAGGGGGCGGTCATTAAACGTCTTCCGGGTGAGGACAATGTGACAATTTCCGTCACGACCAGCGGGGGAGAAGGGCAGCGATGGTGGTTTTTAAATGGCGAGCCTCTTGAACATAAAAATCGGAATTTTTCAATGCAGTTATCTTTGCCCGGTAAATATCAATTAGTTGCAATGGATGAGGCCGGGAAATTGGCTACGCTTAATTTTGAATTAAGCCGCTAACCCCTACTCCCTATTAATTAGCTTGATAATAATCAATGTTCGTTCCTGCGAAAAAACGAGAATGCGTTTTTATTTGAAGGAATGAGCAATGACAAAAATAAAAAGCCAGGGAGACGGCCTTTTACCCGCTGTATCCCGACGTCAGTTTATCCAGGCCGGGTCGGCGCTTGCTGCCCTGCCGTTTGTCGCCCGCGTTGGCAAAGCAGAAGCGAGTGAAGGCACCGCCGCACAAGACGAGCCTGCGGAAAACATTATTCAGACCTGCAGCACATTTGACTGCGGGGGAAAGTGTGATATTCGGGCCCACGTCAACGATGGCGTGGTGACCCGAATTTCCACGCGCCCGGATAATGAGCTGGATCCGCAAATGCCGGTGATGCGCGCCTGCGTTCGTGGCCGGGCTTACCGGAAATTTGTTTACCATCCTGACCGTTTAAAATATCCGATGAAACGCGTGGGTAAGCGCGGTGAAGGTAAATTTGAACGTATTTCGTGGGATGAAGCTACCACGCTTATTGCCGAACGGTTAAAAACGATCACGCAACAATATGGCGCAGCCTCGCGCTATGTTCATGTGGGTACGGCGGTTTCCGGGGGCACCTTTTCCGGGGATAAGATGGTCCGTCGTTTGCTCAACTTAACCGGCGGATACCTTGAAAGCTATCATTCGGTCAGTATGGGCAATACAGCTGCCGCGACGCCTTACACCTACGGCACCGCCGCCAGCGGCAGTTCGCTGGATACACTGCAGGATACCCGGCTGGTGATCCTCTGGGGTCATAACCCAACGGAGACCATTTTTGGTCACAGCAACCACTATTTCCAGAGGATGAAGCAAAACGGCACGCGTTTTATCGTGGTTGATCCACGCTACTCAGATACCGTTTCATCCCTTGCCGATCAATGGATCCCCTTATTACCGACGACCGATAACGCGCTGATGGACGCGATGATGTACGTTATCGTCACGGAAAACCTGCACGATCGTGAATTTATTCAGCGCTATACGCTGGGCTTCGATGAAGCCTCAATGCCTGAAGGTGTACCCGCCAACGAGTCTCTTGTCGCCTATCTGACCGGTGCGAAAGATGGAGTGGTGAAAACTCCCGAATGGGCAGAGCAAATTACCCATGTGCCAGCGCAGACCATCCGGCAGCTGGCACGCGACTATGCCACAACAAAACCTGCCGCGTTAATTCAGGGCTGGGGTCCACAGCGCCACAACTGCGGCGAACGCACCGCGCGTGGCTCTACGCTGCTGGCAACGCTGACGGGCAATGTTGGCGTAAAAGGTGGGTGGGCTGCAGGATATGGTGGTTGTGCCAACCGGAAATTTGCGGTCGGTCCTGACATGCCGGATAACCCGGTCAAAGCAAAAATATCGGTGATGAACTGGGTTCAGGCCGCTGACGATGCCTCACAGGTCACACCGGATGTCGGCCTGAAGGATGCTGAAAAGCTCGACAGTAATATCCGCATTCTGTTTTCTCTGGCGGGTAACTATCTTGCTAACCAGAACCCCGATCTGCATCAGGCGACACGGGTACTGGAAGACGAGTCGAAAATTCAGTTCATCGTGGCAAGCGATCTCTTCATGACGCCGAGCGCCCGCTATGCCGATCTTCTGCTGCCGGAAACCAGCTTTATGGAACGCTGGAATATCGGTGAAACCTGGGGGACCGCAAGCTATCTGATCCTCTCGGAAAAGCTGATCAAACCCGAATTTGAACGCCGTTCAGACTATGACTGGCTGCGCGAAGTAGCCGCTAAGCTGGGTATCGAACCGGCCTTCAGTCAGGGGCGGGATGAAAAGGCGTGGATTGAACACATATGGGAGCAGACACGCCTGGCGATGCCAGAGGAAAACTTGCCTGACTTCACGACGTTGCAAAAGACGCGGCAACATCTCTTCAAAAGCGCCCCGTATGTCGCTTTTGAGGACAATATTCGCGACCCGCAAAATCATCCCTTCCCGACGCCCTCCGGAAAAATTGAGATCTTCTCGAAGCGTCTTTACGACATGCATCACCCGGAAATCCCTGCGCTGTCGCATTACGTGCCAGCCCATGAAGGACCGGAGGATGAACTGGCGAAGACGTTCCCGCTACAGCTCATTACCTGGAAGGGGAAAAACCGCGCCAACTCCACTCAGTATGCCAACCCATGGCTGATTGAGGTTCAGCAGCAAAAGTTATGGATTAACCCACAAGACGCGCAAAAACGCGGTATTGCGCAGGGAGATACCGTGCGTATTCACAATGCTCGGGGCATTTGTGAAATCCCGGCCGAAGTCACGCCGCGCATCATGCCTGGCGTTGTTGCCATGCAGGCTGGCGCCTGGTGGCAGCCGGACGAGCGGGGCATTGATAAAGGTGGCTGCGCGAACGTGCTCAGCTCCGCCCGTATTACCGCACTTGCGAAAGGGAATTCTCATCAAACCATGCTGGTGGAGGTAGCAAAAGCATGAGTCAGTTTAAACACTACGCGCCGGTGAGCGACAAACAGCTGGGCTTCTATATCGACTCATCCCGCTGCTCGGGCTGCAAGGCCTGCCAGGTGGCGTGCAAAGATAAAAACAACCTTGAACCCGGGCGTCGTTTCCGTCGTGTGTACGAAATCAACGGCGGGAATTTCATCCCAACCGGCCAGGGCGGCGTCAGCAATAACGTTTTTGCCTACACACTTTCTGTCTCCTGCAACCACTGTGCGGATCCTGTCTGCACCAAAAACTGCCCGACCACCGCGATGCATAAGCGTCCGGGTGACGGCATCGTGCGCGTCGATACGGATAAGTGCGTCGGCTGTGGATATTGTGCGTGGTCATGCCCCTATGGCGCGCCGCAGCTCAACGAGCAGACCGGGCAGATGTCCAAATGCGATTTTTGCGTGGATCTGCAGGCGAAAGGCGAACAACCTGTCTGCGTGGCAACCTGTCCCCTTGAAGCGATCAAATTCGGGCCGATTGATGAACTTCGGGCGAAATACGGAATGGTCTGTGACGTGAAGGGATTGCCTGATTCCTCCATCACCAAACCGAACCTGGTGATCAAAGCACATCAGGGCGCAGAGAAAGAGGGGACACGTCATGCATGAGTTACCGTTGCTGATTTTTACCCTGTTTCTTCAGGGATCGGTAGGCGTTACGCTCTGGCTGGCGCTCGGAGGCGCGCAGGCTTTGCCGCGTAACGCGCTGCTGCCTGCTGCCGGGGCATTCGTGCTGGCCTGCCTGGGGCTGCTCGCCTCGACGCTGCATATGGGCTACCCGCTCAATGCTCTCAACGCGCTGCGCCACGTATCCAGCTCCTGGCTGAGCCGTGAGATCGTATTTGCCAGCCTTTACCTTGCGGCGCTTGGTCTTGCGACGCTGCTGATGTTCGCGAAAAAACCAGGCTGGAAGCCGCTTCTGGCGGTGGCGGGTCTTGTCGGGCTGGTGGACGTGTTCTGCATGGCGCAGATTTATATCCATACGTCGGTTGTCACCTGGCAGCACATCAACACGCTGGTGCTGTTCATCGGCTCGGTGGGAATCATTGGCTCAGCCTGCGTGGCCGTTGGGGCGCCTTCCCGGATTAACCTGCGCGCGGCGGTTGTGATTATTACGCTGCTGGTGCTTGTGCGTCTGGTGATGCAGCCCGTCTGGCTGGCCGACATTACAGCCATGGACAACACCGTGGTGACATTCCCTCACGCTCCGTTACGGATGCTGGAGCAACTGCGCACGGTGCATCTGCTGAGCTGGTGCGTTTCCGTTGCGGGCATGCTGTGTTTTGCCGCGGGCGGTCTGAAGGCCGCGCGAGGCCCGGTGCTGCTGGGCAGCGCATTACTGATTGTGGGTGAGCTAATGCTGCGCTTCGTTTTCTTCAGTATTGGCTGATGGCCGGATTAACGCTTATCCCGGCGATGGACGTGACGCATGCGTGCGTTCGTCGCCGTTTCCGCCATACCTCCTGCCACGCCTGTGCGGACGCTTGCCCTGTGCAGGCGTTCTCTTTTACGGACTCGGGCGTTCTGATTGATGACAGCCGATGTATTGAATGCGGTGACTGCCTGTTTGTCTGCCCAGCCGGAGCCATTACCGGCATCGTACCGCGAAAACGCTTTTTGCGTGGAGATACGCTTGTCGGGCCGTTTGCGGAGCGCGCACCTGGAGTGAATGAGCTGCTACTGTGGCACGCGCAATACCGCGTTCGTTTTATCAGTATTGAGGTGGAGCACCATCCTGACTGGCTGCTGGCGCTTGCCCGGCTTAATCTTACGCTTCGCCGACGCGGTGAAGCGGCGTGGGCATTTAAGCTCATCCCGCACAACGAGGTGAATCTCGCCCGCCGTGCGCTAATGCACGTTCCCCGCGAGGATGTTCGTGCCTGTCGCGTCATGCCTGGCCTGCGTGAGTTGCGAAGGGCTTTTCCCGCGTTTAGCGAGGCAGAGATCGCTCTCGACGCCGGAAAGTGCGTGCTGTGCGGGGCGTGCTGGCGAAGCTGTCAGGAAAAGGCGATTCGTTTTGAGAACGCCAGTCTGAGGGTGGAAACCGAATATTGCACCGGTTGCGGTGGTTGTGAAGCGGTTTGCCAGCATGCGGCGATAAAAGTGACACAAACAGAGGGAACAGCGAAAACGGTAACCATGCCCGCATATGAGGCCATTTGCCAGACGTGCCGCCGTCAGTTCTGGTCATTTACGCCTGAAGAAAAGCAGTGCCCTCTCTGTTTCCACCATCACTACGGGATGCGAAATCTGTCCTGTTGCTAATCTTCGTCTCATTTTAAAAAAATGTTATGTATAACCATAGGCAATGGCGCTATTGCTCTTTATAATCCGCGCCACACCATACTCAGGTATGCAAAAACAACAGAACATTTTACAGAGGTTATCAATGGCTATTGAACGTACTTTTTCCATCATCAAACCAAACGCGGTGGCAAAAAACGTTATTGGCAGCATCTTCGCTCGCTTTGAATCAGCAGGGTTTAAGATCGTTGGCACCAAAATGCTGCATCTGACCGTTGAGCAGGCTCGCGGTTTCTACGCTGAGCATGAAGGTCGCCCATTCTTTGACGGTCTGGTTGAGTTCATGACCTCTGGCCCGATCGTGGTATCCGTGCTGGAAGGCGAAAATGCGGTACAGCGTCACCGTGACCTGCTGGGTGCAACCAACCCGGATAACGCGCTGGCAGGTACGCTGCGCGCTGACTACGCTGACAGCTTCACCGAGAACGGCACCCACGGTTCTGACTCTGTTGAATCTGCAGCGCGCGAAATCGCTTTCTTCTTCGCAGAAGGCGAAGTGTGTCCACGTACCCGTTAATTTAACGGTTTCGTTTACACATTATTTTCGTAAATGCCACGTGCAAACGTGGCATCCCTGCGCCAGACTTTGTACAATGCAACGCCCCGGACGAGCAGAACGCTTTCCGGGGCGTTTCTTTTCAACCCTCCATGGGCCATAACGTGTAACAACGAGGCCGGAAAATATTATGTCTGAATTAGTGAATACCTCCGAAGTCGCCACGCCTGCGGTTCCAAATAAAAATGGAAAAATTAACCTGCTGGATCTGAACCGTCAGCAGATGCGCGAGTTCTTTAAAGAGTTGGGCGAGAAGCCGTTTCGTGCCGATCAGGTCATGAAATGGATGTACCACTATTGCAGCGACAACTTTGATGACATGACTGACATCAACAAAGTGCTGCGCAACAAGCTCAAAGAAGTGGCTGAAATCCGCGCACCGGAAGTGGTGGAAGAACAACGCTCTTCAGATGGCACCATCAAATGGGCGATTGCCGTTGGCGATCAGCGTGTTGAAACCGTGTATATCCCGGAAGACGATCGCGCCACGCTGTGCGTCTCTTCTCAGGTTGGCTGTGCGCTGGAGTGCAAATTCTGCTCAACCGCGCAGCAAGGTTTTAACCGTAACCTGCGTGTATCGGAAATCATTGGCCAGGTCTGGCGTGCCGCGAAAATCGTTGGCGCGGCGAAAGTGACCGGAACCCGCCCAATTACCAACGTGGTGATGATGGGGATGGGTGAACCGCTGCTGAACCTGACTAACGTGGTTCCGGCAATGGAAATTATGCTGGACGATTTCGGTTTTGGCCTCTCCAAACGTCGCGTGACGCTCTCTACGTCAGGCGTGGTTCCGGCTCTGGATAAGCTGGGCGACATGATTGACGTGGCGCTGGCCATCTCTCTGCATGCGCCAAACGATGAAATCCGCGACGAAATTGTGCCGATCAACAAAAAGTACAATATCGAAACCTTCCTTGCGGCGGTGCGTCGCTACCTGGAAAAATCCAACGCCAACCAGGGCCGCGTAACCATCGAGTACGTGATGCTCGACCACGTGAACGACGGTACCGAGCATGCGCATGAACTGGCTGCACTGCTGAAAGATACGCCGTGCAAAATTAACCTGATCCCATGGAACCCGTTCCCGGGAGCGCCGTATGGCCGCAGCTCGAACAGCCGTATCGACCGTTTCTCGAAGGTGTTGATGGAGTACGGTTTCACCACCATCGTGCGTAAAACCCGTGGTGATGATATCGATGCCGCATGCGGTCAGCTGGCGGGTGATGTGATTGACCGAACCAAACGTACCCTGCGTAAACGCATGCAGGGCGAGACGATTGCGGTCAAAGCTGTTTGATTATTATGCAATCACGGCGCATTATTGCGCCGTGAAGCATAATCTTACTGAATAATCAGTCAGATTCGTGATGACTGAGTAATAATTACGGTGCGTTTCATACGACTTTCGGGCAGTATGTAACGACGTAACAACAGTTTAGCTTCACGGGCAGGGCGTACTGTCATCTCCGGGCTGACAGTCTTATACTGACTGTTCAAGGTTAACTGACCAGAAGTTTCGCGGTGCGGGTGGCATTGTGACTCACCGGCACCTGAACCCTTATTTTTCACGTACCAGTAGTTGTAGCGAATGAATACTGAAGCCACTCACGACCAACATGAAGCACTCTCCACTGGCGTTCGTCTTCGCAACGCCCGTGAACAACTCGGACTCAGCCAGCAAGCTGTTGCAGAACGCTTGTGCCTGAAGGTTTCCACGGTTCGCGATATTGAAGAAGATAAGGCACCTGCCGATCTGGCTTCAACATTCTTGCGCGGGTATATCCGCTCTTACGCAAAACTGGTGCACATCCCCGAAGACGAATTACTGCCAATGATGGAGAAGCAGGCACCGGTTCGTGCAGCCAAAGTTGCACCGATGCAGAGCTTCTCTTTGGGCAAACGTCGTAAAAAACGTGATGGCTGGCTGATGAGCTTCACCTGGCTGGTGCTGTTTGTGGTGGTCGGCCTGACCGGCGCATGGTGGTGGCAAAACCACAAGGCGCAGCAGGAAGAGATCACCACGATGGCCGATCAATCCTCTGCCGAACTTAACCAGGCCGGAAACGGTAACGCGCAGAGCGTTCCACTGAGCACCGACAGCGCGGCAACGACCAGCGAGCCACAAACCGCGACGACCGATACGCCAGCTACCGACGCTGCGCAGACCCCAGCGGCAACAGCTAACACGCCAGCGCCTCAGACGCAGGCTCCAGCGCAGGATCAAAACGCGGTGGTTGCACCTTCTCAGGCTCCTGTGGATACCGCAACGAACGCACCGGCGGCGAACACCGCTGCACCTCTGCCGACCGATCAGGCCGGTGTCGCAACGCCCGCGGTTGACCCTAACGCGCTGGTGATGAATTTCACTGCTGACTGCTGGTTAGAAGTCACTGACGCAACAGGTAAAAAACTGTTCAGCGGCCTGCAGCGTAAAGATGGCACGTTAAACCTAACCGGTCAGGCACCGTATAAACTTAAAATCGGCGCACCGGCAGCGGTACAGATCCAGTATCAAGGAAAACCTGTCGATCTGAGCCGCTTTATCAGAACTAACCAGGTTGCACGTCTTACCGTTAATGCCGAACAATCAGCAGCACAGTAACAGACGGGCTACGCGGGAGATTTTTCATGCATAACCAGGCTCCGATTCAACGTAGAAAATCAAAACGGATTTACGTTGGGAATGTGCCAATCGGCGATGGGGCGCCTATCGCCGTCCAGTCGATGACCAATACGCGCACCACGGATGTGGAAGCGACGGTCAACCAAATCAAAGCCTTAGAACGCGTAGGCGCGGACATTGTTCGCGTCTCCGTGCCGACCATGGACGCCGCAGAGGCGTTCAAACTGATCAAACAGCAGGTCAGTGTGCCGCTGGTTGCAGACATCCACTTCGACTACCGCATTGCGCTTAAAGTTGCCGAATACGGCGTCGACTGCCTGCGTATCAACCCAGGCAACATCGGTAACGAAGAGCGTATCCGCATGGTGGTGGACTGCGCACGCGATAAGAACATCCCCATCCGTATCGGCGTGAACGCCGGTTCTCTGGAAAAAGATCTGCAGGAAAAGTACGGCGAACCCACGCCGCAGGCGCTGCTTGAATCCGCGATGCGCCACGTTGATCATCTGGATCGTCTTAACTTCGATCAGTTCAAGGTCAGCGTAAAAGCCTCCGATGTCTTCCTGGCGGTAGAGTCCTATCGTCTGCTGGCGAAGCAGATCGATCAGCCCCTGCACCTTGGGATCACCGAGGCAGGTGGCCTGCGCAGTGGCTCTGTCAAATCAGCCATTGGCCTGGGCCTGCTGCTCTCGGAAGGGATCGGCGACACCCTGCGCGTTTCGCTGGCGGCCGATCCGGTCGAAGAGATCAAAGTTGGCTTCGACATCCTGAAATCACTGCGTATCCGCGCCCGTGGGATCAACTTCATTGCCTGTCCAACCTGTTCACGTCAGGAGTTTGACGTCATCGGAACCGTGAATGCCCTGGAGCAACGTCTTGAAGACATCATCACCCCAATGGACGTCTCCATCATCGGTTGTGTGGTGAATGGCCCGGGTGAAGCGCTGGTGTCAACGCTGGGCGTCACCGGCGGTAACAAGAAAAGTGGTCTCTATGAAGATGGCGTTCGTAAAGATCGTCTGGATAATAGTGATATGATCGATCAGCTTGAAGCGCGCATTCGTGCCAAAGCGTCGATGATGGACGAAGCGCAGCGCATCAGCGTTCAGCAGGTTGAAAAATAACGTGATGGGAAGCGAAGTGCTTCCCATGTATGATTGAACCCATTCTTTGGGTTCTTTTTTGTATATAGAAAGAGAATAAACGTGGCAAAAAACATTCAAGCCATCCGCGGCATGAACGATTATCTGCCTGGCGAAACCGCCATCTGGCAGCGCATTGAAGGCACACTGAAACAGGTGCTCGGCAGCTACGGTTACAGCGAAATCCGTTTGCCGATTGTAGAGCAGACCCCGTTATTCAAACGCGCGATCGGCGAAGTGACCGACGTGGTTGAAAAAGAGATGTACACCTTTGAGGACCGCAACGGCGACAGCCTGACACTGCGTCCTGAAGGTACGGCGGGCTGCGTACGCGCCGGCATCGAACATGGTCTCCTGTACAATCAGGAGCAGCGCCTGTGGTATATCGGCCCGATGTTCCGCCACGAACGTCCGCAGAAAGGTCGTTATCGCCAGTTCAACCAGCTGGGTGTGGAAGTGTTTGGCCTGCAAGGACCCGACATTGACGCTGAGCTGATCATGCTGACCGCCCGCTGGTGGCGCGCGCTGGGCATCTCTGAGCACGTCTCTCTGGAGCTGAACTCTATCGGCTCTCTGGAAGCGCGTGCCAACTACCGCGATGCGCTGGTGGCGTTCCTTGAAGAGCACAAAGAGAAGCTGGACGAAGACTGCAAACGTCGCATGTACAGCAACCCGCTGCGCGTGCTTGATTCCAAAAATCCGGACGTGCAGGCGCTGCTGAACGATGCGCCTGCATTAGGCGATTACCTGGACGACGAGTCTCGCGAACACTTTGCTGGTCTTTGCAAACTGCTCGAAGCAGCAGGCATTGCCTATACCGTTAATCAGCGCCTGGTGCGCGGTCTGGACTACTATAACCGTACCGTGTTTGAGTGGGTTACTACCAGCCTCGGTTCGCAGGGCACCGTGTGTGCTGGCGGCCGTTATGACGGTCTGGTTGAGCAGCTTGGCGGCCGTGCCGCGCCTGCGGTTGGCTTCGCAATGGGCCTTGAGCGACTTGTTTTGCTGGTTCAGGCAGTTAATCCGGAATTTAAAGCAGATTCCGTTGTCGATATATACCTGGTGGCCTCAGGCGCGGAAACGCAGTCTGCGGCGATGCAGCTTGCTGAACGCGTGCGCGATGCACTGCCGGAGGTTAAACTGATGACCAACCATGGCGGCGGCAACTTCAAAAAACAGTTTGCTCGTGCCGATAAGTGGGGCGCAAGTATTGCACTGGTGCTGGGTGAGTCCGAAGTGGCCAACGGCGAAGTGGTAGTGAAAGACCTGCGCTCTGGTGAGCAGACAACGGTAACGCAGGACGGCGTTGCGGCGCACTTGCGCACTCTATTGGGCTAAGGAGAAGGACTGCGTGGAAATTTACGAGAACGAACACGACCAGGTCGACGCGATCAAACGCTTCTTTGCTGAAAACGGCAAAGCGCTGGTTGTTGGGGTGATTTTAGGTGTAGGTGCATTGATTGGCTGGCGCTACTGGAACAATCATCAGGCGGATTCCGCGCGCGGCGCGTCTCTGTCCTATGAAAATACCGTGAGCGCCATTCGTGCCGATCAGCCGCAAACGCTGACGGCAGCAGAGAAATTTGCCGCTGACAACAAAAACACCTACGGTGCGCTGGCCGCGCTGGAAGTGGCTCAGCAGTACATCGACAAGAACGAACTGGATAAAGCGGCTGCCCAGCTGTCGCAGGGGCTTGCGGCTGCCAGCGATGACAACCTGAAAGCGGTTATCAATCTGCGCCTGGCCCGTATCCAGGTTCAGCAGAAAAAAGCTGATGAAGCGCTGAAAACGCTCGATACCATCAAAGGCGAAGGTTTTGCTGCCATCGTTGCCGATCTGCGCGGTGAAGCACTGCTGAGCAAAGGTGATAAAGCGGGCGCGCGTAAAGCGTGGCAAGCCGGTGTAGATAGCAATGCATCCCCTGCGCTGAGCGAAATGATGCAGATGAAAATAAATAATTTGTCCGTCTGAGAGGGACCCGATGCAATTGCGTAAATTACTTCTGCCAGGACTGCTTTCTGTTACGTTATTGAGTGGCTGTTCACTGTTCAGTGGCGAAGAAGACGTTGTGAAAATGTCCCCGCTGCCGACGGTTGAAAACCAGTTTACCCCGTCAACCGCGTGGAGTACTTCCGTGGGGGATGGAATTGGTGATTTCTATTCCAACCTGCACCCGGCTTTTGCTGACAGCGTTATCTATGCGGCTGACCGTAAAGGTACCGTAAAAGCGCTTAACGCCGATGACGGAAAAGAAGTGTGGTCCGTTAACCTGGCAGAAAAAGACGGCTGGTTCTCCCGTAAACCTGCACTGCTGTCTGGCGGCCTGACCGTTGCCGGTGGTCATGTATACGTGGGAAGCGAAAAAGCACAGGTCTATGCCCTGAACACCAGCGACGGTTCTGTTGCCTGGCAAACCACGGTTGCCGGTGAGTCTCTGTCTCGTCCGGTGGTGAGCGACGGCCTGGTGCTGATCCACACCAGCAACGGCCAGCTGCAGGCGCTGAACGAAGCCGATGGTCTGGTGAAGTGGACCGTCAACCTGGATATGCCATCACTCTCCCTGCGCGGCGAATCTGCCCCGGCGACAGCCTTTGGTGCTGCCATTGTGGGTGGTGATAACGGTCGCGTGAGCGCGGTGCTGATGCAGCAAGGTCAGATGATCTGGCAGCAGCGTATATCTCAGGCGACGGGGTCAACTGAAATCGACCGTCTGAACGACGTCGACACGACGCCTGTTATCGTCAACGGTGTGGTTTATGCGCTGGCGTACAACGGCAACCTGACCGCGCTCGATCTGCGCAGTGGCCAGATCATGTGGAAACGTGAACTGGGCTCAGTGAATGATTTCATTGTTGATGGTAACCGTATCTATATGGTTGACCAGAACGACCGTCTGCTGGCGCTGAGCACCGATGGCGGCGTGACGCTGTGGACGCAAAGCGATCTGCTGCACCGTCTGCTGACCGCACCGGCGCTGTACAACGGTAGCCTGGTGGTGGGTGATAGCGAAGGCTACATGCACTGGATCGATCCGGAGACGGGCCGCTTTACTGCGCAGCAAAAAGTCGACAGCTCTGGCTTCCTCACCGACCCGGTTGTGGCTGACGGTAAACTGCTGATTCAGGCAAAAGACGGCACGCTGTACGCGATCACGCGTTAATTACCCGGCGGTTGTAGTATACTAAACGGCTCCTGTTCACTCAGGAGCCGTTTTGACATTTTTAAAAACGCTGCGAAAGCGACGTTATTTTGAATTTTATGAGGCTTCAAACATGGTACCTGTGGTCGCGCTTGTCGGGCGCCCTAACGTTGGAAAATCCACTCTTTTTAACCGTTTAACACGCACCCGTGATGCGCTGGTTGCGGATTTCCCGGGGCTGACGCGTGACCGTAAGTACGGTCGTGCAGAGGTGGAAGGACGCGAGTTCATCTGTATTGATACCGGTGGTATCGACGGGACAGAAGACGGCGTTGAAACCCGCATGGCGGAGCAGTCTCTGCTGGCCATCGAAGAGGCAGACGTCGTGCTGTTTATGGTGGATGCCCGTGCTGGCCTGATGCCTGCGGATTCCGCCATTGCTAAACTTCTGCGTTCGCGTGAAAAACCGACCTTCCTGGTGGCGAACAAAACTGATGGTATCGATGCCGATCAGGCGATCGCCGATTTCTGGTCTTTAGGTCTGGGTGATATCTACCCGATCGCCGCATCGCATGGCCGCGGCGTGACCAGCCTGCTGGAAACCGTTCTGCTGCCGTGGGTTGACGAAGTGAACCCGCCGGAAGAGGTGGACGAAGACGCGGCATACTGGGCGCAGTTTGAAGACGGTGAAGAAGGCGAAGAAGAAGAGCCTGAAGAGACATTCAACCCGCAGGATCTGCCGATTAAACTGGCCATTGTGGGGCGTCCAAACGTAGGTAAGTCTACGCTCACTAACCGTATTCTGGGCGAAGAGCGTGTGGTGGTATACGACATGCCGGGCACCACCCGTGACAGCATCTACATCCCGATGGAGCGTGATGAGCGTGAGTATGTACTCATCGACACCGCGGGCGTGCGTAAGCGCGGAAAAATCACCGATGTGGTGGAGAAATTCTCCGTCATTAAAACCCTGCAGGCGATTGAAGATGCCAACGTTGTGCTGCTGGTTATCGATGCGCGTGAAGGTATCTCCGATCAGGACTTGTCGCTGCTCGGCTTTATCCTCAATAGTGGGCGCTCACTGGTTATCGTGGTGAACAAATGGGATGGCCTGAGCAATGAAGTTCGTGAGCAGGTGAAAGAGACGCTGGACTTCCGTCTGGGCTTCATCGACTTTGCTCGCGTGCACTTTATCTCTGCGCTGCACGGCAGCGGTGTGGGTAACCTGTTCGACTCCGTGCGTGAAGCGTATGACAGCTCCACCCGTCGTCAGAGCACCGCTATGCTGACCCGCATCATGAACATGGCAGCAGAAGACCATCAGCCGCCGCTGGTACGTGGCCGTCGCGTGAAGCTCAAATACGCCCACGCCGGTGGCTATAACCCGCCAATCGTGGTGATTCATGGCAACCAGGTGAAAGACCTGCCGGATTCCTACAAGCGTTATCTGATGAACTACTTCCGTAAATCGCTGGACGTGATGGGCACCCCTATCCGTATCCAGTTCAAGGAAGGGGATAACCCGTTTGCTAACAAGCGTAACACCCTGACGCCAAACCAGATGCGTAAGCGTAAGCGTTTGATTAAGCACATTAAGAAAAGCAAATAAGTTTTCATGATGAATCACTAACTATCATGTATATCTTAAAGCCCGATTATTTCGGGCTTTTTTATTGCCAGGAGATAACGTAAGGCCACAAAAAAACACATTAATTAGGTATACTGACCTGCCCCCACGATTAGATACAACACTCAGTTAGTAACGTCGGAATCTTCATTCTCAGAATGACCCTTTCTCCAGCCCGCTGCAAATTCAGACGGTGTCTG
>NZ_JBMKHJ010000020.1:0-83604 GCF_049237265.1 Enterobacter cloacae complex sp. IR5384
CGCTCGCGCAGGATTTTCTCCACAACCTGCGGGACGGACATGTCCTGGTAAATGGCGTTCTGGTGCGAGCGGTCAAGCAGCGCCAGGCGCGGCTCAAGCGTGACCGCGTAGCGGGTTTCATCTTTTGAGGTGCCCAGGCGCTCAAGCCCGCTCACCATCCCCTGTATCACCCGCACCGGCTGCTGCACCTTAATGCCATAACCCTGGTCAACCGGAGCCTGCAGCGTCAGGGAAGCCGCCTTCATCAGCATCATCTCTTTGCTGATGGCATGGTCCGCACTGGTGAACTCAATGCGGTAGCGGAAGGGTTTGCTCAGGGCTTCATCGCCCTCAAACGCCAGCACATCAAGCCCTGCGTCACAGCCCTTCACCGAAAGCAGGTGATGGCTGTGGCTAAATCTCAGCAGGGGATTACTGCTCATGCGTGCACTCCTTCTGTACAGTCAAACTCCAGTCCGATCCCCGCCTCCTCACTCCAGTTCAGGGTCAGATGCTGTGGCTTTTGCCCCGCCGCCTTGTGCGTCAGCAGCTGCTGGCTTAGTACCGGCAGAATCTGCTGATTGAGCAGGCTGTCAACGTTGCGCGCCCCGGTGTCCGGCAGCAGGCAGGCGGCGGTCAGGGCGTCATACAGGCTCTCGTCAATCTGCGTGGTCAGGCCGTAGTGTCGGTTCAGGCGCTTACTGACCTGTGCGAGCTTCATCTCCACGATGGTACGCATGGCTTCCTGCGTGAGCGGACGGTAAATCACCGTCTGGAAACGGGCGAGTAAGGCTGGCTGGAAGTGGTCACGCAGGATTGGGCGCAGCAGTTCGTGCAGGTCGGCCTCTGTCGCCTCCGGCTGCTCGTCCAGCAGTTGCATGATGTGGTCGCTGCCGAGGTTGGAGGTCATCAGAATTACCGTGTTACGGAAGTCGATTTCACGCCCCTCGCCGTCGCGCATAAAGCCGCGGTCAAAGACCTGATAGAACAGGTTCATCACGTCACGGTGGGCCTTTTCCACCTCGTCCAGCAGCACCACGCTGTACGGGCGCTTGCGCACCGCCTCGGTGAGAATACCGCCCTGGCCGTAGCCGACGTAGCCCGGCGGGGAACCCTTCAACTGGGAGACGGTGTGGGGCTCCTGGTATTCGGAGAGGTTGATGGTAATCAGCGACTTTTCGCCGCCATAGAGCGCATCGGCGAGTGTGAGCGCAGTTTCGGTTTTCCCTGTACCGCTCGGTCCGGTCAGCAGGAACACGCCCTGTGGGCCGTTTTCTGGCGTCAGCCCGGTTTTTGCCGCGCGCAGGCGCTGGGTGATGGCGTTCAGCGCCGCATCCTGGCCCACCACGCGTTTACCAAGGCTGGTTTCCAGGCTCAGCAGCTCCGTCTGCTCATCCTTCATTAATGAAGAGAGCGGCACACCGGTCCAGTCGGCAATCACCGTGGCGACAGTACGCGCATCCACATCCAGTCCCAGCAGCGGGTTACCCTGCTGAACGTCACTCAGTTGCTGTTGCAGGCCGGCAATCTCCGCCTGACGGGAAAGGTCCGCGCGGCAGGCGAGCAGTTCTTCCGTGAGTTTCAGCTCCTGGCCGTACTGCGCTTCCCGTTCGTCGAGCTCCAGAATAATGCGGACTTCATCCTGTTCGATGGCCGCCAGACGTTCACCGTGGGTGATGTGACCCACCGCGATATCTTCCAGTAACGCCTGCTTTTCCATCGCCAGGGCCGTGAGCTGCGCCTTCATCCGGGTCAGCGTCTCCGGCACGGTGTCGAGGCTCATCCGCACGCGGGCCGAGGCGGTATCCAGCAGGTCAACCGCCTTGTCCGGTAGCTGACGGCCGGTCAGGTAACGACGGGAAAGGGTCACCGCCGCCCTGACCGCCTCATCGGTAATGTGCACCCCGTGGTGCTGCGCGTAGCGGGATTTCAGCCCCCGCAGCATCAGGCAGGCGGTGTCGTCGTCCGGCTCATCAACTTTCACCATCTGGAAGCGCCGCTCCAGTGCCGCGTCGCGCTCAAAATACTGCTTGTATTCACTCCAGGTGGTGGCCGCGATGGTCCGCAGTTCGCCGCGGGCGAGCGCCGGTTTCAGCAGGTTGGCCGCATCCGCGCCGCCCGCCTGGTTGCCTGCGCCGATAATGGTGTGCGCTTCGTCGATGAACAGCAGCACCGGGGACGGAGACTGCTGCACCGCATCAATGACGTTTTTCAGGCGCTGTTCAAACTCCCCCTTCACGCCTGCCCCCGCCTGTAACAGACCGAGGTCCAGCGTGCGCAGGCTCACCGTTTTCAGGGATTCCGGCACATTCCCTTCGGCGATGCGCAGCGCCAGCCCTTCCACCAGCGCGGTTTTCCCCACGCCCGGCTCCCCCACCAGAATCGGGTTGTTCTTGCGACGCCGCGAGAGAATATCCACCATCTGGCGGATTTCCGTATCACGACCGAATACCGGGTCGATTTTGCCCTCACGCGCGTTAGCGGTGACATCAAGGGTGAATTTATCCAGCGCATTCTGTAACGCAGGTGACAGTTCGCCCTCTTTCACCTCGCTGCCGGACAGCGGCACGCTGCCGCCCTGCGCCAGTTCTTCTTCCTGTTGTACCTCTTCGCGCTCATCTGACTGCGCATCCAGCAGCGGTCGCAGACGCTCAAGCTGGCTCAGCCCCAGCGTCAGCAGCGGCCATAAACCGTCGCAGCGCACCAGGCTCTGCCGGTCCACCAGCGCCATCAGCAGGTGCTGGCTGCGGATCTGCGCTTCGCCTGCCAGCGAGGCGCGCAGCCACGCGTCCTGCATCAGGGTCTGAGTGCTGTCCGAAAGCTGCGGACGGCTGCGCACTGAACGGGGCAGCTTCTCCAGAAAATTCAGCAAATCCTGCCAGATGGCGTCCATATCCCATTCATAACGGCGGGCCAGCACGGTGAGATCGCCTTCACCCTGCTCCAGCAGTTTCAGCAGCCAGTGCTCGGGCAGGATTTCCGCATGGGCGCGGGTCTGGCACAGGGAGGCCGCGCCTTCCATCGCACGGGCGCAGTAGGGGTTCAGACGACGTAACAGGCTGGCTGGATTTTCCATGAGACTCTCTCTTTATCAGTTCCGGACACGCTACCGCCCGTCGCTTTTCCTGGTATTCAGGAACCCAAAGCGCATAAGGTCGGGCAGGCAGATTGTGTTTTTCTTTGCTGAACGTCCGCGGTTACAGGCGTTCAGCAAAAACGGCGGACGGGAGAACCCGTCCGCACGAGACTCAGGCGGTGGCGCGTTCGTTCCAGGAATCGGAATGAATGATGTTGCCGTCCTTGTAGGTCCAGGTGATTTTTTCGTAGCGCAGCTCAATCTGCTCCAGATGGTTGTGCTTCTCGAAAGACGGATCCTTGATGTCATGCATCACCGGATTCACCTTCACCACCTTCACGTTTTCCAGTCTGGTGTTGAAGTACTCCACTTCCTGGCCGGCATCGTTGATTTTGTACCACTTGAATTCCGCAGACTTCAGGGTCTGACCGGTGGTCACCGCCTTGTACAGATACGGGCTGGAGGAGTCGATCTCCTTGGTGAACAGGAACGGCGTGTGGATACGGGTGCCGGTCAGCTTGCCGGTGTTGTTGTCGGTCGGGATGTACAGGTTGTGTTCCTGCGCCACCACTTCGATGCTGCCTTCACGATCCTGAACGTCCACGGAACCTTTGATGTCCGCGCCGCCATCGTCCTTCAGCCACAGATAAACAGGAATTGCCATGTTAATTACTCCATTTCATTTTTTGAGACGCCATCATCCTGCGATGGCGCGGGTGTGTTGCCCGGCAGCTGACAGGCATTCGCCTGCGGCACCAGACTGATTTCGACACGGCGGTTCAGCGCCCGGCCTTCCGCCGTGTCGTTGGTGGCAACAGGACGGCTTTCGCCGTAGCCCTGCACCGCAAAGCAGCTCTCCGGCACGTCGCCGGTGTCGCGCATCCAGTCGCGCACAGATTCCGCACGCTTAAGCGACAGCACCTGGTTGGACTGGTCATCGCCCGTGCTGTCGGTATGACCCGCTATCACAATCAGCCAGCCGGGCTTCGCCTTAATTCCCACCAGCGAATTCACCAGCAGCTTCGTGGTGCCGGGTTTCAGCGCCCATTTGCCGGTGTCGAACAGCGACATGCTGTCGAGGCGGATGATTTTCGGCGCGACCTTTTCTACAGGCTTCGTTGGAGGAGGTGGTGGTACATACGAACGGATCGCTTCCAGCACCGGTATTCGCAGACGTACTCCCCGATAAAGCCCCAGGCCCAGCCGGGCCGGTACACCATTGCGTGCATGCTCATCCAGCAGCGCCGCATCCTCGCGCAGCACCTGTACGGCGCTGGCTTTCGGACCGTAATCATCCATGGCGATGCTGTTGTAACGGACAATATCGAAGCTCACGCGTTGCAGCAGCTGGCGGTTGTTCCAGCCACTGCTGAGCAGTGCAGCAATGGCCGCCAGCGTGAAAATCCCGAGCGCACAACGCCAGGTTCGCTCACGCGGTGTCAGGCCCCGCCCTTCCGGCAGTAATGGCAGAATAAAATCCGGGAACAGGGAGATGACCGTACTGTCCGTTCCCACCGGCTGCCAGCCAGACACCTGCTGCATCGCGGTGTGACGGGAAAGCCACGTCGTCCAGGCCGATGTGGCCAGGCTTCCGGCCAGGATCGGCCCCATTCCCCACAGCACCGCAACAGGTGCAATGACCGGCACATCGGGGTTCTCATCCATAAAGACGGCCTGGACATGCTGACGGAACCAGTTCATCAGACTATTCATCAGCACCTGTTGCTGCACCGCAGGCGTTCCGCCGGAGGTAACCCATTCAGCAACAGACCCCGGGGCTGAAGATTCACGCCAGACCCTCACGCCTTCTCCCGGGAAAACCGCCTGCCAGAACATGTCATTCGTCATCGCGCTGCCGACCTGACCATTCAGCACCAGCGACACAGAGTGACCGGTTGCTTTACGCAGCTGGCTGATATGCCAGCGCAGGGTCAGCAGTCGACTGGTCAGGGCTTCGCTGTCATGGTGCTGCTGCGGGCAGACGCTGACCATCACCGAAAGCTGACGTCCCCAGTCAGGACGTAACCACAGTATCTGACGGGCGACCTGCGCCAGATCATGATGATCCTCCACGCGGATCCAGCATCCCTGCGTGACAGTGAGTACTGGTGACGAATGTGGCCAGGCCAGAGGCAGATCGCCACAAACCAGCACTACGGGCTGACGGTAAGTGGCGTCAGGCAGGTCTTCCAGGCGCAGGGTGACATCATGCTGTTCACGGCGACTGACGACAGTCCAGAACGCCAGGATAACCCCCAGTACCACCAGCAGAATGAGCACAGAAACCCACCTGGATACCGGCAGAAAACTCAGGCAGACCACGGCACTTAGCAGGACGGCCCACAACGCCAGCCCGCGCTGTTGTGCAGGACTCATTTCACGGCCCCCGGTAAAAGGGTTCGCAGCAACTGGTCCAGCCAGCGATCCAGTCCCCACCAGAGTGCAGCGACCACTATCACGCTCAGACCAATACGTACGGGCCATGACGCCAGCCAGCCGCCCATGTTTCCCCGCCCGGTATGACTTTCCGCCAGTACGGGGTAGGACTGTGGATAGCTGAACGGCGTGACATATTCACTGAGTGCGTTGACAAGTTTCTGGCGCTCCGGGTCATTCAGTGAGCGGTAACTGCCGAGAAAACCCAGCATCATGACCCGCTGGAAGCAGGTCACGACAGCGTGGTCAGGCGCCGGTTCACGCAGCACATCGCGCATCCGATCGCACAGCGTGTCGCCGGCGTCCATAGTGCCGAGAAAGTGCCCCTGCAGGGGAATGTCATACCACTGCACACAGGCGTCATCTTCCACACCACGACCTTTCACCGCCTCATCGAGCAGGGCGCACTGTGCGGTAAGAATATGCTGACAGCTGGCTTCATCGAGTTCACTCGCTTTCAGCTCACGCTGCACACGTTCGACATCAGCAATACAGCGCTCCCACAGCGTGCGCCCTTCGCCCTCCTGAAACGTCGGACCGTGACGCAGGCTGATCACCTGAAGCCAGGTGTCCTGCAGCAGGGCATCAATATCAATGGCCGCGGCAGTGCCGCGTTTACGCTCACTCATGTTCTCAGCACCGCAAAGAGTTCAAGTTCAGGCTCGCCGAGCATGCCCGGAACGTAAAACATGCAGGTCCCACCCTGAAGCATTTCAGTGGCCTGAGGATGAGAGACATCAAGACTGAAATACTGATTTTCCAGACGTAACGGAATGGCTGCCGGTACATGGCGCAGCGGCGTCAGAGGCACGCCGACCCGCGATGAATTGACGATACTTCTGACATGATCGGGGCTGCCGACCTTGCACTGGCGCGGGAACTGCTCCTGCAGTTGTGCCACCGGTACCGTTGAACGCACCGAGAGGTAGTAATCAGCCCCTTCACGCAGACGTGGGTCATGCAGACGGGCCTGCCAGAAGTGAAGCCGGGCATCATGCTCAAGCTCAATCGCTACCACCCGCGACGGCAGGCTGGCTTCGAGCAGGTCACCCAGTAAATCAAACAGCGGCGGGAATACGTTATTCTGTTGCTCGTGCTGCCAGACCGGGATCGCACTCACCTGATGCTCCAGCGAGAAAGTCAGCAGACTGCCCGCCAGGCGTGCCAGTTCCGGATACAGACGCTCCGGCGGGCTTTGCGGGTGGCGCTGAAACTGTCCGAGTACGGGTTCTGCGCTGTTAAGGGCATTGAGCAGCCAGAACAGGGACACATCCGCCACGGCAAAATCGGCCATCCGCTCATTACTTTCCCGGCGCATGGCCATCAGCCGACTCAGGCGTACACGTAGCTGGCTCATCAGCTGTTCCAGCTGGGTCATCAGCCAGCGACTGCCCTGCAGAGCCAGCAGTGGCGGAAGAAACGTCTCATCCAGTAACCATGCCCCCTGCGAATCCTGATGCAGGCGGGCAACCGGGCAGGTCAGATAATCGCTGTTGTCCTGACAGGCAAACCGTAGCGTCAACTCAGGTTTCATCACCGCAATCTGGCGGGTATCGTCCCCATAAGCGTTGCGGATATCCCGCCAGCGCTGGCGATAGCGAACAGGGCGTTCGGCCACCGCATCGGGTGTAAGACAGTTGCCGCCATTCTCCCGCAGCAGCGGGAGGGCCAGCACCACCATCGCATCCTGTGATCCACTCTCAAGCGCCAGCACCGGTGGCAGATCGTCAGCATTATCAGTGTCGATAAGCGTCCCGTCAGGGAAACGAATGTGCAGATGACGAGCCTGCAGGCGGCCCAGTTTCAGTGCATCCGGTTCGAAAGTGGCATCAATCACTCCCCAGGGATGGGAGAGACCTAACCGGGCGATGCATTCCGCAGACCAGGCCGCATACGCGGCCTGTTGCTGGAAGTGCTGGGGAGAGACCATCTGGCCCCTGCCCCATAACGGTTGTTCCGTTTTCATTGGCTTCCTGCCTTAACTTACGCTTTCGCTTTCGGCATCTGGCTCACCAGCGACAGGTTCACGTCCATGCCTTCCACCTGGAAGTGCGGCACCGCGAACAGCTTCACGCGGAAGAAGCCCGGGTTGTCCTCAATATCTTCCACCACCACCTTCGCGTCGCGCAGCGGGTGTGAGGCCTGCAGTTCGTCGCCCGGATCGGTCATTTCGGTCACAAGACTGCGTACCCATGTATTGAGTTCCAGCTCCAGCAGACGGCGATCTTTCGTCGTACCGATATTTTCGCGCTGAATCAGCTTCAGGTAGTGCGCGATACGCGACAGCAGGAAGATATACGGCAGACGGGCATTGATGCGGCTGTTGGCAGTGGCGTCGGCGGTGTCGTACAGCGCCGGTTTCTGCGCCGAGTTCGCCGAGAAGAAGCAGGCGTAATCACGGTTCTTGTAGTACGACAGCGGTATAAAGCCCAGGTTAGCGAATTCAAACTCGCGGGTTTCCGGGATCATCACCTCTGACGGGATCTTCACCTGGTTGCCGGTACCCAGATCGTACAGGTGGATCGGCAGGTCTTTCACGGCCCCACCTGCCTGCGGGCCACGAATTTGCACGCACCAGCCGTTATTGATGAAGCTCTTCACCATGTTGGAGGCGAAGGAGAAAGATGCGCTTGTCCACAGGTATTTTTCGTGGTCCGGACCTTTCACCTGCTCAACGTAGTTGAAACTGCGAACCGGCACCGTGTCCGGACCGTAAGGCAGACGCCCCAGCACGCGCGGCATCACCAGGCCGATATAACGGGCATCGTCGGTGTCGCGGAAGGATTTCCATTTGATGTATTCGGCACGGTCGAAGTAATTACCGATGTCCTTAATCGCGGCCACCTCTTCCATCGATTCCTTGAGGAAGAATTTCGGCCCGACGGCACCGATAAACGGCATATGCGCGGCGGCAGAGACTTTCGAGATATTGCGCAACAGCGCCACGTCCTGCGGACTTGCGTCAAATTCGTACGCTGAAATAACCGAGCCAATCGGCTCGCCGCCCGGGGTGTCGTATTCAGCGGTATAGGTGTGCCAGTACAGGCCGCTCTGGATAAGTTCCGGCGCATCTTCAAAGTCCTGACGCAGGTCGTCCTTGGACACATCCAGAATTTCCGTTTTTACGTTCTGGCGGTAGTCGGTGTTGTCCACCAGCTGCTTCAGGCCGCGCCAGAGGGATTCCACCTTCTGGAATTCTTCGTGATGCATCACCGCATCCAGCTGGCGGCTGATTTGGAAATCCAGCTCTGCAATATGGTGGTCAATCAGGGTTTTATCGAGTTTTTCCACTGGCTGGCCGGATTTGCGGATGCAGTCCATAAATACCTGCATTGCCGCTGTCAGGCGCTCACCTGCCGGAGCATCAGACAGTGCGGCGTCGTCCAGAAACGCATTGATATCGCCCAGGCTTGTGGCCGGGGTCAGGTTGATTTTGTCGAACAGGGAGGCGTAGACGCTCTCTTTTTCCAGCACAGTGGTCTGCCCCTGCGCGGAGCCATTTTCAGTATTAACAGACATCAGCATTCTCTCGTTTAATCCATTAAAAGACGCGCCCGTTTTTATTTCGGGGCCAGGGCACTCATTTCGTTACGTAATTCCTGAGACAGCGCCGGGTCCTTAAGAATTTTCTCGAGCTCTTTTCTGAAAGTGGCGTTATCCAGCAGATTGGACTTGAGGTCACGTAATAAATTACGCATCGCCAGCATGGCACGAAGCTGGGGAATTTGTCGGGCCACCTGTTCGGGTTCAAAATCTTTCATATCTGAAAAGCGCAGCGTCACATTCTCTTCCGTACGCTCACCCGCCAGCGTATTCGGAACCGTCATGTTGACCTCCGGGTTAAATTCCGAAAGTACACTGTTGAGGTTATTTTTATTGACGTTAATTTTCTTTCTTTCAGATAATGGCTGGCTCTCTTTGCCGTTACTGAAATCACCGACAGTGAGTAATTTAAGGGGGAGCTCAACTTTCTTCTGCGCCCCTCCGGTATGCAATGCAAGTTTTAAATTAATGCGTGCCTTAGGCACTTCGTTCTGGAACGTATCAGCCATAGCAGTCCCTTTCCTTAAGGAATGTTTGTTGAAGTTAACGACGTTTCTGAATAAATCGATATTAGAACAAAACACCACAATAGATCAACTATCTGGAATCAAAACACAATTTAAGACATTCCTTAAGAATTTTACTCCATATAAATAAAATATGGTTTGCAGAGTGACTTTTCATAAAGAAACATCAACCACAACTCCGAAAATAGTCAGAATTAATGGCTATTTCTGTGAAAAAAATGAAGATCCATATCCAAACAAAGCAAAGTTATTGATTTAAATCAATACGAGAAAAAATATCTACAGTGCCACCTAATAATATGACCCGCATCAATGTTTACACGCTTCCGCAAGACGCGAAACCCATTAAAAAGTCCAATAATGGACAGTTTTTTTAACGAAATGCAATATATTCAAAATATGAATATTTCTCTTAATTAAAAAAAGAGCAATACCCAGTGCTGTAAAACACAGTATCAATGCAGCGCCGTCTTCAAGATCTAGAATGAACAGAAAAGCGCTGGCACGTGATATCGGGCCAGCGCAGTATCAGGAGGGGAAATAAATTAGCGGACTCGTGTTTTCAGTGCTTCACAATATACATCGTGCGGCTATACGCCACATCTTCAGGGTTATTGATCGGATATCCCTTCACCCAGGGTTTAATCAGACGTCCGTTGGTGTACTGGTAGATCGGCGCAATTGGCGCTTTTTCCGTGAGGATCTTCTCCGCACGGTTGTAATCCGCATTACGGGCTTCGGCGGTGGTTTCAAGCGTCGCCTGATTGATGATCTTATCGTAAGCCGGGTCGTTAAAGCGGGAGATATTGCCGCTGTGGGTTGATGTCAGCAGCGACAGGAAGGTCGATGGCTCGTTGTAGTCCCCGACCCAGGACGCGCGGATCACATCAAAATTCCCTGTGTTTCGGCTATCGATATAGGTTTTCCACTCCTGGTTTTGCAGTTTGACGTCTACCCCCAAGTTCTTCTTCCACATCGAAGCCACCGCAATCGCGATTTTCTGATGGTTCTCTGAAGTGTTATACAGCAGGGTCAGCTTCAGTGGACGCTGAGGACCATACCCCGCCGCCTGCAGCAAGGTTTTGGCCTGCGCGTTTAACTCCTGCTGCGACATCTGCTCAAACGGTGATGTCTCTGGCGTGAAACCTGCCGTCACATCAGGCGTGAAATGCCAGGCTGGTTTTTCTCCCGTACCTAATACTTTCTCCGCCATAATCCGGCGATCGATGGTCATACTCAGCGCCAGACGCACGCGGGAATCGGCGGTCGGGCCCTTTTGCGTGTTAAATGCATAGTAATACGTTCCCAGCTGCGGTGGCGTGTATACCTGTCCAGGAATATCCTTGAGCAATTTCTGATAAAGGTTTTTCGGGAACGACTCGGTGATATCAATATCACCTGCCAGGTAGCGTTTGGTGGCGGAAGACTCCTGGTTGATCGGAATAAACGTCACTTTTTGAAGAACAGTTTTCGCGTTATCCCAGTAGTGGGTATTCGGCACAACGACCAGCTTCTCATTCACCACACGATCTTTCAGCACATAGGCACCATTGCCCACCAGGGAGCCCGGACGCGTCCACTCTTTACCGCTTTCGACGTTCGCTTTCTGAACCGGATAGAATGCGAAGTTTGCCGTCAGGTTGCTGAACCACGGCAGCGGTTTATCGAGCTGAACGCGTAACGTTCTGGCATCCACCGCCGTTACCCCCAGCGTATCGGGCGCGGCTTTGCCATCAATAATCGCCTGAGCGTTGTTAATGCCTGCCAGAGCAGCAAACCAGGCAAACGGCGAGGTGGTTTTCGGGTCAACCAGACGCTGCCAGCTGTAGACAAAATCCTGCGCCGTGACTGGCGTGCCGTCAGACCATTTTGCATCATCGCGTAGGGTAAATGTCCAGATGCGGTTATCGTTACTCTGCCAGCGCGTCGCCACGCCCGGCGTCAACTCCCCTTTCTCATTCTGATTGACCAGGCCTTCAAACAGATCGCGAATCACCTGAATCTCGGGTAGCCCCACGGCCTTGGCCGGGTCAAGCGACGCGGGCTCGTCTTTGATGTGTCTGACCAGCTCCTGTTTTTGCGCCAGCACCGTCCCCTTTGGCACATCAGCAGCGTAAGAAAATGACGATAGCCCGCAAAGGCACAGTGCAGAAAAAAGCAGCGAAACAGGATGCTTCATGAGATCCCCTTTAGAAATCGGTAATACGCGAATGCGTAATTATTTGTTTCGAAACGGCGAAATGCAAATACCTTAAGCCGGAAAGGTGATATCTGGCAATCTTCGTTCTTCGATGAAACTATTTGATTAAACGTGGGTTTTGCACAACACTGCCAGTAAGCACTTCTTTATCAGGATTTCCTATGGCAGTTACCCGACCAAGAACGGAACGTGGCGCTTTCCCGCCAGGCACCGAACATTATGGCCAGTCTTTCTTAGGTGCACCGCTAATCTGGTTTCCCGCACCGGATGCCGATCGTCATAGCGGCCTGATTATTGCGGGAACGCACGGCGATGAGAACTCCTCGATCGTCACCCTCTCCTGCGCGTTACGCACCCTTGCACCGACACTACGCCGGCATCATGTGATCCTGACCGTCAACCCGGATGGCTGTCAGCTTGGGCTGAGGGCGAATGCGAGAGGGATAGATTTAAACCGCAACTTCCCGGCGGCCAACTGGCGCGCCGGTGAAACGGTATACCGCTGGAACAGCTCGGCTGAAGAGCGTGACGTGGTGTTACTGACGGGAGAAAAACCCGGCTCAGAGCCAGAAACACAGGCGCTCTGCCAGTTAATCCACAAGATCCACCCCGCGTGGGTTGTCTCATTTCACGATCCACTGGCCTGTATTGAAGATCCCCGTCACTCCGCGCTGGGACAGTGGCTTGCCGATGCCTTTGCCCTGCCTCTGGTCAGCAGCGTCGGCTATGAAACACCGGGGTCATTTGGTAGCTGGTGCGCCGATCTGGATTTGCACTGCATCACCGCTGAATTCCCCCCGATATCTTCCGACGAAGCCAGCGAAAAATACCTGAAAGCGATGGTAGATCTTCTGCGCTGGCAGCCTCAGAGATGAAGCACTCCGCTGGTGAAGGTGAGCGCAGGCGAAACGTCAACTGCCAGCCAGGTCGGGCCATCGAGATCGGCAAACCGGACCTGATTCACCAGCGGTAGCGCCGCATTAATCGCCCGGGAAGTACTGAGCATGCATCCCAGCATCAACGTAAACCCCTTCGCCTGTGCCTGCGACGCCAGCGCCAGCGCCTCGGTCAGCCCACCGGTTTTATCGAGTTTGATATTCACCATCTCATAGCAGCCCGCTAAACCGTCGAGACTGTCGCGGGTATGGCAGCTTTCATCGGCGCAGATCGGCAGCGGGTGGATAAAGTTCTTCAATGCCGCATCATCCTGTACGGGAAGCGGTTGCTCCAGCATAGCCACACCCAGATCGGCCAGCAGCTGGCAGCGCGCGGCCAGCCCTTCCGGGTGCCATGACTCGTTGGCGTCGACAATCAGCGTGGCGTCCGGCACCGCCGCGCGAATGGCGACCATGCGTTCACTGATCAAGCGATCGTCGAGTTTCACCTTCAGCAGCGTGGCGCCAGCCTCAAAGAGCGCTTTTGCGCTGGCGGCCATCTGCTCCGGCTCGCCAATCACCACGGTTTGCGCGGTCACCACTTTCTCCGGAAGCGTCACGCCGACCAGCGACGGTAAGGATATCTGCTGCCTCGCCGCCTCAAGACTCCACAACGCACAGTCAATTGCATTACGAGCCGCCCCGGCAGGTAAACGCTGCTGTAACGCCTCACGCGTCAACCCGGTTTGCAGGTCAGGTACCAGGGTCATAATTTGCGCCATCACCGAGGCAAGGCTTTCTCCGTAGCGAGGATACGGCGTGCATTCACCAACCCCTTTAACCCCTTCTTCTTCTATTTCGACCACTACCACGCAGGCTTCACTTCGGCTGCCACGAGAGATCACAAACGGGGAATGCAATGGCCAGGCTTCTTCATAGACCTTAACGCTTCTCATCACTGACTCCTTGCAGCCCGGTAAGGCGAAAAAATTGGTTTGCCGTGTTATCCGCTGATGGCATACACTAGCCTCGACGTTAACTATATGTAAACAGGAAGATATCTATGTCACAACTCGTTCATTTCCAGGGCAACCCGGTTGCTGTAGCAGGTTCCATTCCTCAGGCTGGCAGCAAAGCGCAGGCTTTTACTCTGGTGGCTAAAGATCTGTCTGACGTCACACTGAGCCAGTTTGCTGGCAAACGCAAAGTACTGAACATTTTCCCAAGCATTGATACCGGCGTCTGTGCCGCATCCGTGCGCAAATTCAACCAGTTGGCCACTGAAATGGACAACACCGTGGTGCTGTGCGTTTCAGCAGACCTGCCATTCGCGCAGTCCCGTTTCTGCGGTGCTGAAGGTCTGAGCAACGTCATTACCCTTTCCACTCTGCGCAGCCCGGATTTCCTGGAAAAATACGGCGTTGGCATTGCTGAAGGCCCACTGAAAGGCCTAGCGGCGCGTGCCGTGCTGGTAATCGATGAAAACGATAACGTCGTGTTCAGCGAACTGGTAAACGAGATCACCACCGAACCTGACTACACCGCTGCGCTGGAATCACTGAAAGTCTGATTATTTACAGGCATTTTATAAAGCTTAGCAATGTAATGAAATAAAAGGTTTATTTAAGAATAGACCTTGCGTTCCAAACCTCGCCGATGCGGGGTTTTTTATTATCTCAACTGCTGAATCGTTAAAGCAAAAATGTTCTAAAATCACATATATCATGAAATAAAAACGTTCCATTCTCACCATAACGAGATCTCTCACGCATAATAAAGGTTTAAAAACCGCAATTTCTCCGCCAGTGAAGCCCGTCACATTTCCCTTCTCGCCTAAACATTAGATTTGCTTACGTAATAAAAAATCGTTTCAGCAAAAGGGATTAAATATGAAGATTAAACTGGCTTTTACGGTTCTTGCGGTACTGATATCTGGACATGCCGCCGCTAAAACCTGGGTGCTGACAAGCGCTGAAAGCGGCGTGGAGAAAGGAAACTGGAAAATTTCCAGCGATGAGCTGAAGTTTCAGGGACAGCCTTTCAGCATCGAGCAAAAAGTCCTGCATGGTGGCAAGCAGGAAGGCAGCAAGGTAATCGTTATCAGCAGCAAAAATGGTCTGACAATTACCCTCAGCCCGACGCGTGGGATGAATCTGCTGCATGTCGAAGGCTTTGGTACCCGAATGGGGTGGGATTCGCCTGTCAAAGAGGTGGTGAATCCGGCCTATATCAATCTGGAAAGTCGAAACGGACTTGGCTGGCTGGAAGGTTTCAACGAAATGATGGTTCGTTGCGGCTATGAATGGACAGGCCACCCGGTCACGGCTGACGGTCAGATTTATACCCTGCACGGCAAGGCGGGAAATACGCCTGCGTCGCAGGTGGAAGTCGATGTTGCTGATCCCGCACCGCATGAAATTCGCATTCGCGGATTAATCAAAGAGAGCACGTTTAAAAAAGCAGATCTGCAGACGATGACCGAACTGCGTTACGTACCAGGCAGCAACCAGTTCAGCCTGCATGATGTTCTGACTAACCATGCTGATTATCCTCATGATTATCAGATTATCTATCACAGCAACTTTGGTACGCCAATCCTCGAAGAAGGTGCCCGCTTCCTTGCGCCGGCCGCCAGCATTGGTCCTTTCAATGACTATGCCAAAGCGGGTCTGGATAACTGGCAAACCTACGCTGGCCCCACTCAGGGCTTTGATGAAATGGTCTTCAATATCAAACCGCTCGCGGATAATAATCATGAAACCCTGGCGGCAGTGGTCAATAAAGCGGGAGACAAAGGTGCGTCAATTCAGTTCGACACGCGGCAGTTGCCTGTCCTGACCTTATGGAAAAATACCGATACGCTCAAACAGGGCTATGTCACGGGTATTGAGCCGGGAACCAGCTACGCCTATCCCGTTACCATTGAACGCGAGCAGAAACGCGTTAAGCAGCTACAACCTGGCGCCAGCACGCAATTCGACCTGACCTATACCCTGCTTCACAGCAAGGAACAGGTGAAAGAGGTTGAACAGAAAATTGCGGGGATTCAGGGAGAGACAAAAGTCGAGGTAGTTACCACGCCTCTGGCGAAAGAGTAAGTGCAAAAAAAAGCCTCTTTACAGAGGCTTTTATCGTTATTCGTCACCCTTCTTGTGGTTGAGTCCATATTCACGAAGCTTATTCGCAATCGCGGTATGGGATACCCCCAGGCGTTTTGCCAGCTTACGCGTGCTTGGGTAGCTGCGATAAAGCTGTGTCAGCACGGAACGCTCGAAACGGCTCGTAATATCATCCAGCGAGCCTTCCATCGCCTCTTCGCCCACCGATACCGTACCAGCATCGTAATCCGGTAACAGGATATCCTGTGGACGCAACTCGTACCCTTCCAGCTGCGTCAGCGCACGATAAACGGCGTTTTTCAGCTGACGAATATTCCCCGGCCAGCCGTAGCGCGTCAGCACCGTACCCAGATCGGCTGACAGTTTCGGACGCGGAACCCCCTGCTCGTCGGCGAAGCGTGCCACAAACAGCTCCGTCAGCGGAATGATATCTTGTGGACAATCGCGCAGCGGCGGAATGTTTAGCGTCAACACGTTCAGTCGATAGTAGAGATCTTCCCGGAACATCCCTTTCTGTACCAGCTCAACGAGGTTTTTCTGGGTGGCACAAATTACGCGCACATCCACGTGAACTTCGTGATCCTCCCCTACGCGACGGAAGGTCCCATCGTTCAGGAAGCGCAGCAGTTTGGCCTGCATGCGCGGCGACATTTCGCCAATTTCGTCCAGCAGCACGGAGCCGCCGTTCGCCTGCTCGAAGAAGCCTTTTTTGCCTTCCGGGGCGTGACCAAACAGCTCGCTTTCGACCGCATCCTCAGGAATAGAGGCACAGTTCAGCGCCAGATACGGTTTTGCCGCGCGTGGGCTGGCAAGATGCACGGCGTGGGCCAGCAGATCCTTCCCGGTCCCGGT
The DNA here is from genome assembly GCF_049237265.1 of Enterobacter cloacae complex sp. IR5384. NCBI lineage: Bacteria > Pseudomonadati > Pseudomonadota > Gammaproteobacteria > Enterobacterales > Enterobacteriaceae > Enterobacter > Enterobacter cloacae complex sp. IR5384. The sequence continues at coordinate 16,608 of NZ_JBMKHJ010000020.1, forward strand.
ATCGCCGGTAATCAGCAGCGGCGCGGTCAGGCTGGCGAGCTTACGGGCCTGATCGACCACATGACGCATTTTCGGGCTGACGGCAATGATCTGGCTGAACGCTCCCACATCCTGGCTGGAGAGATTTTGCAGCTGACGGCCCATCCGCACGGTAGAGCGCAGCATGATAACGGCCCCGGTCAGAACGCGAGTGTCGTTCTCTCCTTTCAGGTACACCGGCGTAATCTCCATCAGGAAATTTTGCCCGTTGATCACCACATGCTCGCTATGCGTATTTTGCGGGTTGCTGTCCAGCCAGCGCTGGAAATTAAACCCCGGGATCAGCTGCGCGGCATGGTGATGGGTGAGCTTGTCCTGGCTCTGGGCGAACAGCTGGCAGCTCGCATGGTTTACCCGCTCAACTTTGCTTTTCAAATCCAGTGACAGGAAAGGCTCTGGCATGGCTTCAAGCAAGGCGCTCAGGGCGAGGTGCTCACGCTCAGACGGCATCCAGGGAATGGTGCGTACATCCGTAACGCCAGCGATACGGCGGATTTCAGCCATCAGGCTGCTAAAAGTATTAAATTCAATTTCGGCAAAATTGAGGTAAATTCGCCCGACAGGATCAATCTCAATGCCACGTAAATCAATGCTACGTAAAACAAGGAGATCGAGTAACTCGCGGGTCAGACCGAGACGGTCTTCACAGAAGACTTCAAGACGCATGGGAAATTCACCGTTTTAAGCCAATAACCTTAAAATGATATGTCAGAACACGGTGATGCGGAAGATGGCTGTCAAGAAAGATTGACAGCCAGCACGATAAGTAAACAAACCGGTTACTGAACCGGTTTTTTATTGAGCGTCTCTTTGAGCTGCCCAATCAATTCACGACGAAAATCGCCCAGGCGCGGTTTATCTCCGTCGATCCACGGCAGTGGTCGGCAGACTTCCATCGCTTTTATGCCCAGACGTGCGGTTAACAACCCTGCCCCAATCCCCTGCGCGGCACGCGCTGAGAGACGGGCCGCCAGATCCTGCGACATCCAGTCCATGCCGACTTCGCGCACCAGCTCACTGGCACCGGCAAAGGCGATGTTCAGCAACACCAGCTTAAAGAGCCGCAGCCGGCTGTAGTAGCCAAGCTCAATACCGTAAAGACTGGCGATACGGTTTATCAGGCGCAGGTTACGCCAGGCGATGAACGCCATATCCACCAGCGCCAGCGGACTGACCGCGATCATCAGCGTTGATTCCGCCGCAGAGCGGCTAATCTCGCGCCGCGCCTGAGCATCCAGCACAGGCTGCACCATATGCGAGTAGAGCGCGACCACCTCCCGGTCATTTTGCGTTTCGTGAATGGCGGCATACCAGCGCTGCAGTGCCGGGTGCGACTGATCAATCCCCGCCTGCGCCGCCAGCTTTTCGCAGAATGCCCGGCCTTTTCCGGTGCCGTGGCTGTGCAGCAGATCGCGTGCCTCATCCCGTTCATGCGCACGCTGCCTCAGACGCCACAGTCGACGCCACTCGGTGACAACCGAGCCTACGCCTGCCCCCACGATCAACGCCCCCGCGGCACAACCGCCCAGCGCCACCCAGTCCTGGGTTTGCCAGGCGTTGATACCCCATTGCACGCCTTGTCCCACCACGCTTACGCCGAAGAGCGCCAGCCCGGCCGTGACCATCTTACGCCACAGGCTACGTTTCGGACGTAAAGCAGCCTCAACGACCGCTTCCGCCTGGCCCTCCTCAACGGACGGCTCGTCAGTCAGGGCCGGAGCAAAATGTTCTGCCTGCTCGCCGCTGAACGTCTGCGCCGTTTTAAAGGCCTCCTGCTGCGCCTGCTCAAGCGTCCCGGTAAAGTCAATGCGGGGTTTTAACGGTTCCGTCATCGCAATTTATCTCCAATCAAAAACTCCAGCGCCGCATCCAGACGAATGTGCGGTAATGGCTGATCGACGGTCATGACCTGTGGGCGGAAGGCTTCAAACTGGAAGCCCTGGCTCTGCCAGAATGCCTGCCCCGGAAGGCGTGCAGGCACTTCGCCCGGATACACGGTCAGCGGTTCGCCGTCGCTGAGGCGATTCCCCCGCAGGGCCGGGATTTTCTCGCCGTTAAGATCAATCAGCCCACTTTGCGTCGCCTGTACGGAAGCCAACCCAAGACAATCCATGCTGATCCCTTCGAACGCCGCATTTTGCCTGGCGTCCTGCACCAGTTGCTGTAACAGCGACACCATGTTGGCATGCTGATCAACCGTTACGTGATCGGCCTTGGTGGCCGCAAACAGCAGTTTGTCGATCACCGGGGAAAAGAGGCGGCGAAACAGCGTACGCTGTCCGTAGTGAAAACTTTGCATCAGTTGCGTCAGCGCCAGGCGCATATCGTTGAAAGCCTGCGGCCCGCTGTTGAGCGGTTGCAGGCAGTCCACCAGCACAATCTGACGATCGAAACGTAAAAAGTGGTTTTTATAAAAACCTTTCACCACTTTTTCACAGTAGTAGTTGTAGCGCTCGCGCAGCATCCCGGCGTTGGTGTGCTTGTCTGCCTGCGCCAGCTTTGCCTCTCCCACGCCATCCACGTCGGGCCACGGGAAGAACTGCAGCGCAGGCGCACCCGCCAGGTCGCCCGGCAAAACAAACCGTCCTGGCTGGATGAAGTGCCGCCCTTCCTGTTTGCACTGATGCAGATAATCCGTCCAGGCTTCGGCAATCGCCGCCAGGCGGTTCTCATCTGCGGGTGCCAGCGGATCTAATCCTGCGCATAACTGCCGCCATTTTGCCGACCACTCCGCGCGGTGACCCTGTAACAAACCGGTCATTTGTCGCGACCAGCTGAGATAATCCTGCGCCAGCATGGGTAAATCGAGCAGCCATTCGCCCGGGTAATCCACAATCTCCAGATAGAGCGTGGAGGTATCCTTGAAGTGGCGCATCAATGATTCATTGGAACGAAAACGCAGCGCGAGACGGATTTCACTCACCCCTCTCGTGGGTGTCGGCCACGCGGGTGGGTCACCGTAAAGCTGTGCCAGCCCTTCATCATAGGTAAAGCGAGGGATACCGAAATCGCGCTGGGGAACGCGCTTAACGCCCAGCAGACGCTCTTCCCGCACCGCACTGAGCAGCGGCAGGCGTGCCCCGGCGTGCAGGTTCAGCAGCTGGTTAACCATCGCCGTGATAAACGCCGTTTTGCCACTGCGGCTAAGCCCGGTGACCGCCAGACGCAAATGGCGATCGACGCCGCGGTTCACCAGAGAGTTGAGTTCGTTTTTAAGTCGCTTCATCGCCGTCCTTCGTCGCTGGAAGCCTGGAATGACTTGCTTCAGAATACAGTAAATGGGGGCAGATCGTTGATTATCAATTCATAATTATTGCTATTGCCGTTTTTTCTCCAGTAAGATGAACGACATTGCCGTCCCGGAGTGAGTAAGGTGTATGTCACCCACCATCTATGATATTGCGCGCGTTGCTGGTGTTTCTAAATCAACCGTGTCCAGAGTGTTGAATAAACAAACCAATATTTCTCCTGAAGCGCGGGAGAAAGTGCTGAAGGCGATTGAAGAGCTAAATTATCAACCAAATAAACTTGCCCGTGCTCTGACCTCATCTGGCTTTGACGCCATTATGGTGATTTCCACCCGCTCAACAAAAACCACTGCCGGTAATCCTTTTTTCTCCGACGTATTGCACGCCATAACCGCCAAGGCGGAACAGGAAGGGTTTGATGTTATTTTGCAAACGTCAAAGAGCAGTGAAGATGACCTGCTAAAATGCGAAAGCAAAATAAAGCAGAAAATGATCAAAGGGGTCATTATGCTGAGTTCGCCTGCCAATGAATCCTTTTTCTCACGGCTCGATATGTACGGTGTGCCGGTAGTCGTAATCGGTAAAGTTGAAGGCGACTTTCAGAATATTTACTCCGTCGATACCGACAATTTTCGTGACAGCGAGATGCTGACCGACACGTTTATTAAAAACGGGCGGAAAAAAATTGCCTGTCTGCATGCGCCACTCGATTATCACGTGTCTATTGATCGTCTCGCGGGTTATAAAGCCAGCCTGGAAAAGGCGAATATTGCTGTTAACCCGGACTGGATCATTGATGGCGGTTATACCCACGAGAGCGCACTTTCAGCGGCCATTACGTTGTTGTCTTCTTCCACCCCACCGGATGCGGTATTCGCCACCGACAGCATGAAATTGCTGAGTCTTTATCGCGCTGCGGATGAGTTAAATTTGATGCTACCTGAGCAGGTTGCCGTGGCGGGTTACAGCGACCCGATGCTCTCCCTGATTCTGACGCCTGCGCCAGCTGGATTTGATATTCCCACCCGCAAGCTGGGCGAAGAGAGCTGCGACCTGCTTTTCAGGCGTATCTCCGGTAAACCCGCCCCGCATAAGGTGCTGATTGAAACCCACTTTTCGTTCGCTGATTCTCTTCGCTAAAACCAGGGGCTGATAGCCCCTGGTGAACAGCCGATCAGAAGGCGTAATTCACGCCCACGCCCGCATAGTGGAATCGATCGCTTTCGCCTTCATCGTGGTTTTCCCATTCATAGGCATACTCCAGCGTCATTGAAAGACCGTTATTGAAATCGTAGGCATAAAGCAGGCCCAGACGGTTGAAATCATGCCCTTCACGCTCAGGATCGTCTTGCCAGTCCCAGTTTGACCAGCGGTCGAGCCCCAGGCGGGTATACGGCGTCAGCGTGGTATTGCCTAATGAAATGGGTAAATAGGCGCGGATCTCCTGCGTTGAAAACTCACCGTTATTACGTGAACTGTCCATATTAAAACCGCGCTCTAAATAGTAATTCACTTTTGCCGCGAAGGTTTCATTAATGGTCCAGGTAAAGCCCGTTTCTGTTTCAACGCGACTGTCGGCATAACCCGTTTTTTCCAGGTCGTTGGCAAACTGATACATGGCAAACCAGCCGCCGAAACGCCAGTCATCGCTTAACTTAATATCCCAGTCTGGTTGTATTTTGTAGCGCTGCATATTCGCGCTACCGTCTTTCGCGCCGTGTTCATCTTTGAAATGATAACCGTAATTACGGAAGCCGCCGGTCAGGCCGAGGGTAAAATCATCGGTTCCAATAAAACGATAGCGCAGCTCGAATTCGGGACGATCAAAATAGGTCCCGCGGGTCATACTGCTGTAATCAACGGGGCCTTCCTGATACATGGCAAGGGAAATCGCCCACGCATCCCATGTGGCGTTAAACCACACCGAGGGCTCATATAATCCGTCTTTATCATCCCCCTGACCTTCGACGTTTTCAATTTCATACATGGCACCTATATTAAAATTCCAGTGTGGTGCCGGTTCTGAGGCGTGTGCGTAGCTAACCCCTGCGCATAGAATAAGCGCAGCACTTCTTAGTAGAGTACTCATTAAAATATTCCTTTATAATGGACAAACAAAAAAACCGGAAATTAATATTTCCGGCGAACATTTTTATTATCTGATTGCCGCTTCTGTTTCCGCGTCAAAAAAATGACACTTATTCATATCGAACTGAATGCCGATATTATCCCCTGCAGCATAATCAGTGGTAGCCCCTGCCCGGACGACCAGTTCGTGGCCCCCGACGGTGGCATACAGCATAAATTCAGCACCGGTCAGTTCGGCAACGCTGATTTTGGCGGCAATCACCTCACCGCTGGCTTGCGAGGTGAAAATATCCTCCGGTCTGATGCCAAAGACCACGGCTTTACGTTGATACCCCTGAGCGTTAAGTACCGAGAGCATATCTTCGGGGATCTCCAGGCGCAGCGTTTCCGTCACGAAGAAGCGTTCATTGATCGCCCCCCGAATAAAGTTCATTGCTGGCGAACCAATGAAACCTGCCACAAACATATTTGCCGGTTCGTTATAGACCTGCTTCGGCGCGCCCACCTGCTGAATGTATCCATCTTTCAGGATCACAATGCGGGTTGCCATCGTCATGGCTTCGGTCTGATCGTGCGTCACATAAATCATGGTGGTATTCAGCTTTTGATGCAGCTTGCTGATTTCGGCACGCATTTGAACACGCAGTTTAGCGTCAAGGTTTGAGAGCGGTTCATCCATCAGGAAGACGCCCGCTTCACGCACAATCGCCCTGCCTAATGCCACGCGCTGGCGTTGGCCACCCGACAACGCACCGGGCTTACGCTTGAGGTACTCGCGCAGCCCAAGAATCTGAGCGGCCCAGTTAACGCGCTCTTCAATGACGGCAGGCGCGATCTTCTGCATCTTCAGCCCAAACGCCATGTTGTCGTACACCGTCATATGGGGATACAGCGCATAGTTCTGAAAGACCATCGCAATATCCCGGGACTTGGCCGGGACATCATTCATACGCACGCCGTCAATCACCAGCTCACCGGCGCTGATCTCCTCCAGCCCGGCAATCATACGCAGCGTCGTCGATTTACCGCAGCCCGATGGCCCGACGAAAACGATAAATTCTTTATCCTCAATGTCGAGGTTGAAATCTTTGACCACATGGACCTGGTTGTCATAGATTTTTTGGATATGTTTTAGCGATAGTTGCGCCATTCTTAATTCCTTATCAGTACCGTCCGGGAAGCCCAGAAATCTGTCAGGCATTTCCAGGTCAGCTCCCGCGTTGAATGAAGTTGAAGTCCCGCATGGTTGAGGCCTGCCCCTATTCCCACCGACAACATCCCTGCGGCGTTGATCGCCTCAACGCCGGAGGCGGCATCCTCAATCCCGATGGCCTCCTCCGGGAAGACGTTAAGACCCGCGCAGGCAGCAAGGAAGATTTCCGGGTCCGGTTTGGAGCGGGCAATACGGGACGCATCGGCACAGAAATCAAACGCCCTGTGGATCCCCAGCGCCTGCAAAATGCCGGGAGCGTTGAGTGAAACAGACGCCAGCCCAATTTTGACGTTTGCCGCGCGTATGTCGGCCAGCACCTCACGAATGCCCGGGAGCAGTGACGCTTGCGTAAGCGAAGCCAGCGACTGTACATAGAGCGCATTTTTTTTACGCGCAAGCGCCAGGCGCTGCTGTTCATCGAACGCGTCTTCTTTGCCACCGTGACGCAGGATCCGCTGCAGGGAGTCCATGCGGCTAATCCCTTTCAGCGTTTCATTGAAGGCCTCATCAATGGTGATCCCGACCTCCTTCGCGACAGCGCGCCAGGCCAGGAAGTGCAGATGAGCGGTGTCGGTGATCACCCCATCCAGATCGAATACAACGGCATTAAGGTTCATCTCTCCCCTCCGTGGTAGCGGTCCCAGTAACAGACGTAAGAAAATCCTTGCAGGACAAGACCTGCCGTCCCGAAAGCTGGAGGGTTTTACCCCAGAGCGTTAGCGTGACGGGAGCAGAACTGGTCACCGTAAGTGTCTCTTTCGTCACGATGAAGTGCAGCTGCGCATTCTGCCAACGCAGCGGAAACGCCAGCCTTTGCCAGTGCGCAGGCATCCTGGGTGCCAGATGTAACTCCCCGTCCACGATCTGCAGCCCGGCAAATCCCTGAATAACACCTGACCAGATCGCACCTGTCGCGGCAGCATGAATACCGTCATCACTGCTGTGCGGATCGTCGCCCAGATCGATGGCAATGCCATCACGCCAGAAGGCGTAAGCCCCTTCTGTATCACCACAGCGCGCGTTCACAATCCCGTGGATGGCTTTGCTCAGAGACGAGTCATGAATTGTGCACGGCTCATAGAATGCCAGGTTGGCCGCGCACTGCTGCGGCGTAAAGCGTTCCGGCAACAGGTAATTAAGCATTACCACGTCGGCCTGTTTGAGGATCTGCATCTCGTTAACTTCAGCGCGCGAGTAATCCAGCAGAATGGTCTGCTTGCCCGCTTTGGCTTTATAGCGGCTCAGATCGATCGCCGGTTTGGACATGAAGGTGTCATCCTGCGGTATGACCCCGTCGGCGTTAGCCTCGGGCAGCCATAAGCGCGCCAGGAACCGTTGCGCATTTTCCGTAAAACGCGCATCTTCACGCTCAAACATCGACATAAACCGGCAGGCACTGGCGACGTTGTGCCACGCCAGATAGTTGGTGTAGGCGTTGTTATTCACGTGCTCCGTGTATTCATCCGGCCCGATCACGTCATGGATCTCCAGACGGTCGCCAACTTCCGTCGCGCGTCCCATCCAGAACAACGCGGTTTCCATGAGCAGCGTCAGGCCTTCATTGCGCATAAAGGCGTCATCGTGCGTTGCCTGCCAGTAGGCGACAACGGCCCACGCGATATCCGCCACGATATGATGTTCAGCCAGCGCGGAGGCCACTTTCTGACGAACGCCCGTGCGGATGTTGATCGCTGCGAATTCCGGCGTCTCTTCCTGACCGCTCGCGGCACTCTCCCAGGGGAACAGGGCGCCAGGCCAGCCGTTACGGCGTGCTTTTTCCCGGGCCCCCGGCAGGTTAAGCCAGCGGTAGCGCAGCAGACGACGGGCAACATCTGGTCGGGTAAAGAGATGGAAAGGCAGCAGGAAAATTTCGGTGTCCCAGAACACGTGGCCTTTATAGCCCTCCCCGGTCAGGCCCTTGGCCGCAATACTGCTCCGTTCATCATGGGCAGGCGTCATGGCCGTGAGGTGCCAGACCGCGTAATCCAGCGCCAGCTGATCCTGATGTTCGGTCGACGTGACGTCCACCCGGCAGTCATGCCAGACCTTTTTCCAGGCGCACGCCGCGCTTTCGAGTAACGCGGCATACCCTCTTGTCGCGCAGGTTTTGAGCTCAGCCAGAGCATTGCGGGCAAACGTGTCCTGTGAAAGCGCTTTATCGCTGCGATGCGTCACCCAGACCAGCTTCTCAAGCGTGACAGTGTCACCCTGAGCGACCTTTACGGCGTGATGAACCGTGATACGCCGGTTTTTCGCGGTAAAGCAGCTGTCGCTGGTGGTTGAGAGACGACAGCATGCCGAGATCACCACATCCGCAGCACGATCCTGCGTTTCATACACGCCCTGCATGTAGTGCTGGTCAAAGACTCTGACCGAGATTTCATCCAGATGCTGACGGCCGCTGTTGGTTTGCGTCGCATCAATCCCCGTGCTCAGCATAACGTCTGATGAGGCATCCAGCGGAGTGACGGAGAGCTGCATTGCCACCAACGGCAGTTGATCCAGTGAGACAAAACGGCGGCTTTCCACACGGTAGCGCTTTCCGTCTGGCGAGCGCCACACTACGCGACGACGCAGTTCACCATTGGCAAAATCCAGCTCCCGCTGCCAGTCAATAATCTCCCCTGACAGCAAGGTGAAATTGATGCCGTCCAGTTCGATATCCATGCCGATGATGTCAGGCACGTTGATCAGTTCGTTAGTCTCATTACGACCAGCACGATGATAAAGCCCGGCAAGATACATTCCCCGGGTCTGCTGCGTGTAGTTTTCCTCATGCGCCGCACGTATGCCCATATAGCCGTTGCCGCAGGCCATGATTGACGCGTATTTATTGAGGCTGTGAGGGCAAAAACCCGGATCGTTTAATACAGACAGGTTCAGCATAACGTTACGCTTTCCCCTTTTTCTGCCGCCTCGTACAGTGCGGCGATCAGTTGCTGGATCACCAGCCCTTGTTCGGCATCGGCAATCATAACCGGCTCTCCCATGACGTGACGGACAAACGCATCCATGCTGCGTAAATGCCGCTGATCGTCTGCCTCTTCGCGCAGGGACAGGGTCTGCAAAACTCCGCTCTCATCGGTGTAAATATGGGCCGGGAACAGCGTTGCCCCCGCTTTTTCACCGCAAAAAGCGACATTCATGATGGACTGCTCGCGGATATTGAGCGCAAAGGAGGTATCCAGACGCAGAATGCCGCCATTGCAAAATTCAATCGTCCCGAACAGGGCATCTTCAACGGTAAACTGTGCAGGATCCCATTCACCAAACTGGCCACTGTTTTTGCGGTTTCCCAGTTTTTGAAAGCTGTGCGCCGTCACGCGTTTTACCGCCGGGAAACCGAGTACATACATCGCGGCGTCGAGCATATGGATGCCAATATCAATCAGCGGCCCGCCCCCCTGCAGTGCTTTATTGGTGAAAACGCCCCAGCCGGGAACGCCGCAGCGGCGCAATGCCTGCGCCGTAGTGAAGTAGATTTCACCCAATGTCCCGTTTATTACCGCCTCACGCAGCAGTTGCGTATCACGTGCAAAGCGGTGGTGAAAATCATAGGCCAGCACTTTTCCCGCCGTTCGGGCCGCCACACGCATCCGGTCGGCTTCATGTGGCGTCATGGCTGGGGGTTTTTCGCACATTACATGGCAACCGGCTTCCAGGGCTGCCATCGCATGTTCAAAATGAAAACGGTTGGGCGAACAGACGCTCACCACATCCGGTTTGACCGCCTGCAGCATTTCATTCACGTCCTGCCATGCCGACGGAATGGCATGGCGTTCAGCAAACGCCTGAGCCTGTTCAGGATGGCTGTCCATGACAGCCACCATCTGAACATCACTGCGCGTGGAGTAATACGAGGCATGCACTTTGTCCGCGACCTGCCCGGCACCAATAATGGCGACACGCAGAGGCGAAGGTGTTAAGGCACTCATCACGCTGGTCATCCTTAGCATTCACGCAGATAAGTGAGAGAATCCTGATAGGCCTTCGCAGGATCGTCAGCGCGAACGCGGCACTCGTAAACAACGTAACCCTGATAACAATCGGCACGCAGCTGGTCGAACAGAGCGGCAAAATCAAGAGAGCCGCTTCCCGGCTGATAACGATGGTTATCGGCAATATGCACATGACCCAGCAGGTCGCGGTTCTGGTGCAGCGCTTCCGTCAGCGAGTCTTCTTCAATATTCATATGATAGAAATCGCCGATAATCTGAACATGTTTCAGCCCATTCTCTTCGATGTAACGACGTGCATCCGCGAGGGTGTTGATCATGTGATCCTGATAGCGGTTCAGCGGCTCCAGGTAAACGGTGGTGCCGGTGCGCGCCGCCACCTCGTCCAGTTGGCGCAGCGAGGCGCTAACCGCCTTGCGGTCTCCTTCAAGGCTACGCGGCGACGTCATCGGCGGCAGGCGGAAGGTAAACATCCCCCAGGCGGCAGGAACCACGATTCCTTTACCGCCCACCTCTGCTAACGCTTCAAGGATGCGTTCGATCTGCGTTAATCCGTTCAGGCGACGCTCTTCGATGAAGTCACCAATCCAGCCATCGTACCCGCCGCAGGCCGTGGTAACCGGCAGCCCTGTAGCCTTAATGGCCGCTTTAACCTCTTCAAGGTTCTCCACCAGCAGCTTGCCGTCTATCTCATACCCATCAAAGCCCATGGCTTTGATGTATTGGAATTTTTCCAGGATATTTGTCGGGAAAAAGGCCTGGTTTTGCGTTGCGATTTTCATTTTCATGCTCTCCATAGCTCAGAACGTGACGCCCATTTTGATACTCAGTTCAGGATGCTGATCGACATAGGTCATGTAGCTCTCAGCGCTGGTGGTAAACGTTACGACCGGGTCGATTAAATCTTCGCAATTGAGATAGCCGTTCATCAGCAATTCCCAGCAGGTCTCTTCAATACGCTTACGGTTCCAGCGTGGGTAATCAGGATTTGGCTCGCTGCAGGCGCGGGAGAAGACAATTTTCGCATTATTGAAATGTGCTTCGCGGCCGAGGTTAAAGCCTTCCGCGAACGGCTTCGCAAAGGCTACGTATGAGATGGTGCCACCGTAAGCGAGTCCGCGCAGCGCAGACTGCAGCGCATCAGCAAAGCCGCTGGTTTCGATAATCACATCCGCGCCCTGCTTGCCGGTCAGTTTTTTGATTTCCAGACCAACATCCGTTCCAATCGGATCCAGACAGTGGTCTGCCCCATGGCGACGGGCAATGTCGCAGCGGTGCGCGATAGGGTCGACACCGATAACGATTGACGCACCGGCTTTCTTTGCCAGCTGGATGGCAATCTGACCAATCGCGCCAAGCCCAACGACGACGACAAAATCCCCTACCCGCACATTGGCGTCACGTACGCCGCTCATTGCAAATTGTGCCGGGTCGTAGCAGACCGCATTTTTCCAGGAGGCGCCCTGAGGCATTTTGCGCAGTTTGTAGTTATTGACGGCATTCACAATGACCGTTTCCTGTAGCGGTCCATAACAGCAAACGCGGTCTCCGACACGGTATTCCGTTACGTCAGCGCCGCACTCAATGATGTCCCCGACAATCATGTTCCCGAGCTGGAATTTGCCAAACTCGATCCCGCGAGCCGCCCCCTCTTCACGCGGCGTAAACAGCTGCCAGTCAGGGTTAAACTCTTCGTCGATAAACGGACTCGCCGCCCTGAAATCCACCACTTCGGTGCCGTGTTTCGGTGCGCCAAAGCGGGCGCGAATTTTCACTTCATGAACGGCAACGGGACGGTCTTCATATTCGACCAGCGCTGCCACACGCGGCGCTGTCGCAACTAACTTCTTCATTACTCACTCCTTGTTAAAATTGGCCGCCTCAGCCCTTAACGCCACCGGCGGTCAAACCACTTTTAATAAAACGTTCAGACAGCGCATACATGATGACAACCGGCAGTGCCGTCACCAGCGATGCCGCCATCATGCGGCCCCAGATGTAATCTGGCGTACTGAAAAGGGTGTTCAGCCCTACCGGCAAGGTGAAGTTGCTGGCGCTGGACAGGAAAATGGAGGCAAACAGATAGTCGTTCCACGCCACCATGAAGCAGTAGACAAAGACAGACACCAGGCCCGAAATCGCTAACGGAACGGTAATGCGAAAGATGATTTGCAGGCGGTTAAGGCCATCCATCATCGCGGCTTCTTCTATTTCGTCCGGGATGGTGTCGAAATAGCTGCGCAGCATAAACACCGCCGTAGGTAACGTCTGAGTCACCATGGTGATAATCAGCGCCAGTTCGGTGTCATAGATACCGAGCGCGGTGATGATTTTGAACAGCGGCACCACCAGCAGAATCCCTGAAAACATGTAGACGGTGTAGAAGCTGGCGTTGATCGTCGTGCGCCCTTTAAAACGCAGTTTGGATAAGGCGTAAGCCCCCAGCGTGCCGAGAAACACGGCAACGATCGACGAGGTCAGTGACACCACCATGCTGTTACGGAAGTAATCCACAAACGGGAAAATCAGCGGGTTAAAGATGTCGATGTAATGCTGTAACGTCCACTCCTGCGGCAGAATGGTCGGATGCAGCGATATCGCCTCTCTGGCGCTTTTAAAGGAGGTCATCAGCATCACGAAAAATGGGAACAGCGTGATAATCAGGAACGCCGCGAGCCCAAGGTAAAAGCCAATACGACCCAGTACGCGTTTATTTGTTGCCATTGAGATTTACCCTTTTTCTGGTCAGCAGAATGACGGCGAAAATGATCACAAACAGCACCACTGAGATAGCCGCAGCTTTACCCAAATCGTTAAAGGCAAACGCCGTTTTGTAGAGATAGACGCCCAAAATATCGACTTTGGTAGTCAGCAGGTACACGTCCGCAAACATGTAAAACATCCAGATGGTTCGCAGCGTGATGACCGTGGCCAGCACCGGCATAATCGCGGGCAGCGTGACGATGCGAAAACGTTGCCAGCCATTCGCGCCATCCATTTCTGCGGCTTCGTATAACGATTTATCAATCGTTTGTAAGATCGCGAGAAACGAGATAAACGCATACGGGAAGTAGCGCCAGATGGCGAATAGCACCACCAGCACAAAGCTGCTGCCGGGGTTGTCGAACCACAGCGGTGCCTGGTCATACAGATGCAGCAGGTCTACCCCAAGGTAGTTCACGATGCCGTAGCCGTTGTTGAACATGTACTTCCAGGCAAACACCAGTGAAATAGACGGCGTGACGTAAGATAAAATCACCAGCGAACGCGCCGTTTTGCGCAGCCGAAACTCCCGGTTAAAGAAGATGGCGACAGCCAGCCCGAGCCCCGTGCTACCTATCACCACCAGGGCCGTATACCAGAAGGTCATCCACAGGGAGTGCCAGAACGCTGCATCACTCAAAATACGGATGTAGTTATCCAGCCCAACAAACACCGCGCTAATGCGCGGGTTGAGCGGCAAGCGTAAGAAACTGATTTCAATGTTGGAAATCATTGGCCAGGCCACAAGGCCCCCCAGCAAAATCAGGCTGGGGGCCAACAGCAGCATGGCGAAAGGCATATCTGAACGACCAGAAAACAACGTCTTCATAATTTCCTTCCGCAGAAGCGCTCCTATCGTTGTGAAACCAGGTCAGCCAGGCGTTTCTGGCTGTTGCTTAACGTGGTGTTGAGGTCTTGCTGACCTACCGTCACGTTATGCACCATCGAACTGATGATGCCGGAACCTGTCACGTCGCCCATGCGGGTAAAGTTTTTGTCGCCCACGGCCCCAAATACCTGCACATTCGGGAACTGCGCGATCAATTCATACGGCAGTTGACCAAAGGCTTTGATGACCTCGTTGTTTTTCCAGCTCTCGGTATCCACCACCAGTTTGTTCACCGGTAACGCCGCCCCCGGAGACATCATGACCCAGTCCGAGGCGTTTTGAGCCTGCTCCATCCAGGTCACAAATTTCTCAGCGGCTTTGGTTTCTTCTTCAGTCTGACCGGTCGTGATCGTCAGCGACGTCACCATGCCGTAAACCGCAGACGATTTTTCCGTTGGAACCACGAAGCCCAGGTTGGCAGGATCCCCTTCTTTAAACACGGCAGGCAGAATGTAGGTGGAGTAAACCGCCATTGGCGCGGAACCGTTCATGAACGAGTCTTTGATCTCCATGACGTCGTTCGAGCCTGGCATCGTGTTCTTCGCCAGTTCTTTATAAAACGCCAGCGCGTTTAACATTTCAGGCGTATCGATCTGGATGTTGCCCTGCGCGTCGAAGACGTTTGCCCCACCTGAAAGGGCAAACTGGGAGAAGGCCTGCTCGGTCATGACACTTTCAGCGGTAGGAAGCGCGATACCGTAGTGTTTCTTAGCCGGGTCGTTGAGCATCTGACTGGCTTTCAGCAGCTGTTGCCAGTTATGCGGCTCTTTAATACCCGCCGCGGCGAGAACATCTTTGTGGTACCAGACGCCTGACAGCCAGGCGCTAATTGGCACCCCCGTCCACGCGGTGCCGTCTTCCGTGCGAACAACACGGAGAATACCGTCATAAAATGTCTTTTCACCGACGGCTTTAATGGCTTCGCCAATTGCGTCACGGTCCAGCAACTGCTCTTTATCCATCACTTTTGCATAGTCATGGCTGACCTCAATCACCTCCGGCAGTGCGCCGGTCCGCGCGAGGGTAATGACCTTGGTGTTGTATGCATCCTCTTCCACTGGCACCTGTTTCACCGTGATGGAGGGATTCTCTTTCTCGAATTTCTCAATCAGTTTCGTGATGACGGCCTGACGCTCCTGCTCCACCGACGAATGCATAAACTCGATGGTCACAGAAGATTGTGTGTCGTCCTTGCAGCCTGATAACAGGGCGCACGAAACCAGTGCTGAAATCAGCACAATTCTCGGCATTTTCATTGTTAAGGTCCTTTTTTAGTTTTCTTTAATCCACATAACCTGCCATGGATTTAGGGTCAACGTCGTATCGTTAATATTGATCCCGGTTATTAAATCTTTTCCTGTCTGACTATTTGAAGGGAGGTGTTGAATATCATTACTGAAATTAAAGAGTGCTGTAATTCGCTCGCCGTTATCGGCAATGCGAACTATTTTCAAAACATGCTCCCCGGATGTTTCAAAGCGCGCCTGACTGTCCGGGTGGAACGCTTTTTCCTGACGACGCAATGTAATTAGCGTACTCAATCCAGAATAAACCTTATGACGAAGGCTATTAATTTCGTCGAGTTTACGATCAATTTCACCGGCCTGATATTTCTTTCGGTTTATTGCTCTATTATACCCTAAGCGCTCCACACCCTCATAATCATTACGGGAGCCAATAATACTCTGAATATAGATTGCAGGCACACCCGGGAAACTCAACAGAACGGCATGAGCCAGAATAAAACGGGCTATGCGCAGAGTATCTTCATCCTTCTTCGCACTTAATGCATCCAGATAGGTTACATTGATTTCATACGGGCTGCGCGTACCGTCAGGGTTATTTTTCCAGTTAACCAGCGCGCCTTCCTGCTGGAGTGTTTCCACCAGCGACAGAATTTCCGATTCCGGTAAAATTCCGCGTAACGGATTAAGTCCGATCCCGTCGTGCGAGGCCAAAAAGTTAAACCAGGTGGTTTGCTTTGACGGCAGTTCCAGCGATGTGGCCCACTGGCAAAGTGCCCGTACATCCTGACGATGAACGGCATGCAGAACCAGTGGTGGCAAGGAGAACTGATACACCATCTGGGCTTCATTCTTGCCGTCACCAAAGTAAGAAACGTTGTCTTTATGCGGGACATTGGTCTCAGTGATAATCACCGTACCCCGTGCCACAGCGTCCGTAATGGCGCGGAAGAGTTGAATCAAACGGTGCGTTTGTTCAAGATGGATGCAGCTTGTTCCAGGGATCTTCCACATAAAACCGACCGCATCAAGGCGGATATAGCGCGCCCCTTCCATCAGGTAATGGAGAAGCACATCCACCATTGCAATCAACACCTCAGGAGAGGCGAAATTGAGGTCAACCTGATCATCGCTGAAGGTCGTCCACAGATGCCGAACGCTTCCGTCATCAAGTGTAAAAGGTGTCAGGAGAGGCAATGCGCGAGGCCGTGTGACAGCAGATAAATCAGTTTGCGGATCCACGGAAATAAAGAAATCTTCATAGCCCGGTTTTTGCGCAAGATAATGAGCGAACCATTGGCTTTTCGCTGACATATGGTTGCAAACAAAATCGAACATTAAACTGGCATATTGTTTTAATTCAGCAACGTCTTGCCATGTTCCCGTTTCAGGCGCAACGTCATGGTAATCGATAACAGAAAAACCATCATCAGAGGACCACGGGTAAAAAGGTAAAAGATGCACATGAGAAAATGAACGAGAAAGCCATCTGTTATAAAAACGGGTAAAAACAGGCAGCGCTTTCTCCCCTTTATTGTAGAACTGATCGGCATAGGTTATCAGGACGATATCTTTTTCATCCCAACCGGCTTTACGCTTTTCGGTAATAACAGCAGCAGCTCTGGAGATTTTCCCTGACAGTGTTTCACGGTGCGCCTCAGAAAACGATTCGCCGTAAACAATATTGATTAAATTTTTAATTTTATCGTTCACTTTATTTTTCCATGGTAGCGGTCCCACGAAACGCAATCTACTCCCATGAAAAATATCTGTCAACGGACCTGAGGGGGTAAAAACGTCTTCTCAAGGCAACTCAGCGCAGTAATGTGAGCTGCCGCAAAGAAAGACAGAAAAGGGAGAAAACGAAGAGAAATGCCAGCAGCCCTCCTCTCATAAGAGAAAGACTGCGGTATACATGGGGATCAGGATAAGTATCGACGGGAAAAACGTTTGGCCAGTTTTTGCAGCAGCGGCTCCAGCGCCACGGCCAGCAACAGTCTTACCGGCTTACGGGCAACAGATTTTATTGCCCAGCCAGCCACGCCTGCCGGGCCATAACGTAACGCCGTCAGCAGGACCAGTTTACCTGCGATTTTCAGGCCGGGTTTTACCTTCTGACCGGCCTGTTGCCAGTTTTTGTTCATCTATGTTCTCTCTTAAAGCTGACGAAAACGACTTCTCAGCGTAAAGGTATCAGACGTGACGTAACGTTCCATTTCGCGCAACCGCTTTTCACCTGCGGCGAGTTCAGCATCCACCTGGTTCAGAATGTCACTACTGCTCGGTGCGCCTTCTGCAGCCAGTTCACCTTCCGGCATGGGGTCGAGCACAAACGACAATACGATGTACGCCACCAGAGTGATAAACGCCAGACCGAAGAAAATCGATAACACCGTTACCACGCGCACCAGCTTAACCGGTACATCCAGATAGTGGGCAAGCCCCGCACAGACGCCGCGAACCATGCCCTGCTGTGGGATCCGCCACAGCTTTTTATTCAGATTCAGTCCTGACATTAACGCTCCCTCCAGTTCGGGTGTTCCGCATCCAGGATAGCTTCCAGCGCCTGAATACGTTCACGCATCTTATTCGCCTGATCGGACAGCTGTACCAGACGTTGTTGCTCGCTCTGGGAAAGGGCGTCCCGTGAAGAACGGTTGCTGTAGTGCAGCCATAACCAAATCGGCAGCACGAACAGCACGAAAATGGTCAGGGGAATAGCGAGAAAAAGCGCGCTCATGTGTACTCCTTGTCGTACGATGCGTGGCGGCACGCTCAGGTGCCGCATGAATTATTATTGATTGTCTTGCTTCATTTTGGCTTTCAGTGCCGCCAGCTGCTCGCTGATTTCATCGTCGGCTTTCAGATCGGCGAACTGCTGATCGAGCGATTTTTGCTTACCGATGCTGTGGCTTTCCGCTTCCGCTTCCATCTGATCGATACGACGTTCGAAGGACTCAAAACGCGCCATTGCTTCATCAAGCTTACCGCTGTCCAGCTGACGGCGTACATCGCGGGAAGAGTTTGCCGCCTGGTGACGCAGCGTAAGTGCCTGCTGACGCGCACGGGTTTCGCTCAGCTTGTTCTCAAGCTCGCCAATCTCTTTCTTCATACGGGTGAGCGTGTCGTCCACCAGCGTAACTTCATGTTCCAGCGCGGTAACCATATCCGCCAGTTTCTGTTTTTCAATTAATGCGGCACGGGCCAGATCTTCTTTATCTTTACGCAGCGCCAGTTCGGCTTTTTCCTGCCATTCATTAAGCTGGGCGGTAGCCTGCTCAATACGGCGGGTTAACTGCTTTTTCTCAGCCAGCGCACGGGCGGAGGTAGAACGCACTTCAACCAGTGTATCTTCCATTTCCTGAATCATCAGACGCACCAGCTTTTGCGGATCTTCCGCTTTCTCAAGCAGCGAGTTGATGTTGGCGTTCACGATGTCGGCAAAACGAGAAAAAATACCCATAATTCAATCCTCACATTTCTGTTATCGGGCGATGCCCTGCTGTACAGATAATACAATTCCCGTGCCAACTTTTTATCTTATTGATTTCACTGAATGTGATTGATTTTCGCTCACTATGGAACTAAGCTCACCTGGTGAATCTCGCTAAGGAGTGGTTAATTTCATCATGGCTGAATATAAAGATAATTTACTCGGTGAGGCTAACAGCTTTCTCGAAGTGCTGGAGCAGGTTTCACGCCTCGCCCCTCTCAACAAACCAGTGCTGATTATCGGTGAGCGCGGCACGGGCAAGGAGCTGATCGCCAACCGACTCCACTATCTGTCCGGGCGCTGGGATGGTCCTTTTATTTCGCTTAACTGCGCCGCGCTGAATGAGAACCTGC
This sequence comes from Enterobacter cloacae complex sp. IR5384, assembly GCF_049237265.1. Taxonomy (NCBI): domain Bacteria; kingdom Pseudomonadati; phylum Pseudomonadota; class Gammaproteobacteria; order Enterobacterales; family Enterobacteriaceae; genus Enterobacter; species Enterobacter cloacae complex sp. IR5384. The sequence continues at coordinate 35,894 of NZ_JBMKHJ010000020.1, forward strand.
TGGATACCGAGCTGTTCGGCCATGAAGCGGGAGCCTTTACCGGGGCGCAAAAGCGCCATCCTGGCCGTTTCGAGCGTGCCGACGGCGGCACCCTGTTCCTCGACGAACTGGCCACCGCGCCAATGCTGGTACAGGAAAAATTGTTGCGCGTCATTGAATATGGCGAGCTGGAACGCGTCGGCGGCAGCCAGCCGCTACAGGTTAACGTGCGTCTGGTCTGTGCGACAAATGCCAACCTGCCGGAAATGGTGGCTGAGGATAAATTTCGCGCCGACCTGCTCGACCGCCTCGCTTTTGACGTCGTCCAGCTTCCACCGCTGCGTGAACGGCGCAGCGATATTATGCTGCTGGCGGAACAGTTTGCCATTCAGATGTGCCGTGAGCTGGGTCTGCCGCTCTTTCCGGGCTTTAGCGATAATGCCCGGGAGACGCTGCTTAACTACCCCTGGCCGGGGAATATTCGCGAGCTGAAGAACGTCGTCGAACGCTCTGTCTACCGTCACGGCAGCAGCGAAACGGAACTGGACAACATTATTCTCGATCCTTTTCAGCGTAACGCGCCATCTGTTACCGCGCCGGCGCGTTCGAACGATGGGCCCTCACTCCCGCTCGATCTGCGCCAGTTTCAGCATAAGCAGGAACAACAGCTACTGGAGCAGAGCCTGAGGATGGCGAAATATAACCAGAAAGGGGCAGCTGAACTGTTGGGGCTGACCTACCACCAGTTAAGAGCATTGCTCAAAAAGCACCAGATGCGCTGACGGGCAGAGCCATTCTGACGGGATTTATCCCCGCGAGGATCCCGCGGGGATAAGAGTCATGCTACCGCAATATGCATCTGCGAAAGCATATCGGTATTCACACCGACCAGCGTGACGCTGCTGTCGCCGTAGGTGAGTAAGGCATTATCACCTTCAAACGACAGGTGGTTGAGATAGCTGTCATTATCGGCAATGTTCTGGTTAGCCATAAAGATCAGGCTGTCGCTGGCGGAGAGGTTATAGACCGTGTCATGACCAAAATCACCGTAGAAGAGAAGCGTGTTTTCGCTGCCGTTAAGGTGGATGGCGTCGTCGGCATACCCGGAAACCACATTGTTATTGTTCCCGTTTACGCTGATCTCACTGTCATTGGCTCCTGAATAGAACCAGCTGTCATTACTGGCGGTCGAGATAGTGAAGCTGTTCTCTGTATCGGCATAATAGCTTTTCGCATACGCGATTGAGCCACTGTCACCTTCTAAGCCATAATCCGTGACCTGCCATGTCGCGTTCTGGTTGATGTTAATACCAAACAGGCTGAACAAGGTGTGGTCTGCGTTAACGTAATGGATATCTTCCGCCCGTGTAATATCGCCGGTGGAATATTTAAAGTACAGCGTCCCTTCTGCATCGTGGCTAAACGTAAAATCGGCAATATGACATTCCGTTACGTAGGTGTTAGTCCCTGCGCCGCCATAAATAACGTTGTAGCCGCTGTGATCTTTAAAACTGTCATCTCCCCCACCACCGCAGAGATAATCGTTACCCTTCCCTCCTTGTAATAAATCATTTGTTTCGGTACCAATAATAAATGTTGATCCCACATGCGTTACGGATTTATTGAGATCCGAAACCCAGGTCGTGGAACGGTATGCTTCAGAAAGATTAGAAACAATGATATTGGAATTTTGATGGGTGAAATCATAGATTTCAGAATCCATAATTCGTAATGCACCGTCCGTATAGCCCTGACCGGAGTGCCCGGCCCAGGACGCCATATTCGCGATCGAAAAGATCTTACAATCGTTGGTCAGGCCGGCATAGTAATCATTAAAGGAGACGATGTTGTTGGTGCAGGTTTCAAGCGGCGTGTCGTGGTTAAATAAACTGTCCAGCGTCAAGCTGTGACCCGTTAACACACGAAATACCGGATCGTTCTCATAACCAATATTAAGCACTTTGTCATCGGCCAGGTTTTGAGTCGGAGAGGCGAATGCGACGTAGCTAGCGTCCTCAAAGAAACCACCCCACTGGCCCTGTGCGGACAGGGTTGCCATGCTGTTAACAGCCAGTCCGCCAAGACTATGTCCGGTAATGATGATGTCATTACCGGTCAGGCCATTTGCCGTGGCAAACGCGGCCACCGAACTCATGAGGTTTTTATACGCGTTGAGAACATAGTTATCCGCATAGCCGTCGACCAGTGCAGATAATACGTCGCTGACGGTATCCATCGCGGTATTGATGGTATGCTGAAGTGAAGGCGCGCTGGCGTAAGTGCCCGTCCCCCAGAAGCTAATGCCTATATTGACCAGCTTGCCATTGGCGTCATATTTTCCCATAACGTTGCATTCGGCACTGGTTTCAAGAAGACTTTCGCCATAAAAAGCACCATAGGGATTAGTACAGCCGCTGTAGTTAAGCGTGGTCCCGTCTAATACTTTCCAGCCATTTTCTTCTGTATAGGTATAATCAGCATACGTGGCTGCACCAAAATTGATACTTTCAATGGTCAGTGCATCCTTAATAAGCTGCGTGTTTTTCTCGCCCTGATAATCGAATACAGGCATAGTCGTCCCTCTGTTTATTATCAACAATCATTGAGCAAAATACGAATCAAGTAACATAACGTTATCATTGTTTATTTCGCCCGTCTGCGCGAGCAAACTGACCCATGCCTTAATGACAGCATGTTTTTCTGCAGTAAGCTCAACTTTGGTTTTATAGAAAGATTGTTCTGCATTTAATAAATCGATATTCATGCGCTGACCAGCCTGAATGCTTTTTTTCGTCGCTTCAATCTGACGCCTGGCGGCGTCCACCGCGGAAGCATAGGCAGCAAGGCGCTCTGACGCATGGAGGCATTTATTTAAGGATTTTTTAATTTCGCTGTAGGTCGCCAGCCGCTGTGCATCGTGAAGATATTTTGCCTGCTCATAGCGGGCCGCTGCCTGACGCAGGGACGCTGAAACGCCGCCCCCGGAAAAGAGATCCATGCTGACGCGCAGGCCTATGCTGTCGGTACGATATTTCTGATGAATGGTATTGTCGTTGCTTGAATCGTTCTCCGAATGCATCGCGTAAAGCTGTACCCGGGGAAGCGCGCCAGCGCGACTGCGTTCAATTTCATAGCGTTTTTCTTCCACGCTATGTCCGGCAGAAAGAATATCGGGATTATGCGCGGCTGCCTTTTGTTCCCAGTATCGATAGTCTCCTGATGCCAGCGGCAGCCTAAGCGGCTTTTCACCGAGTATCGGCAGCGCTGCCGTCTGCGAGAGATCCATGCCCACGATCGCTGATAACGCAACGTTAGCCGTATCCAGCGTATCGCGCGCCTCCACCTCATCCGCAATCGCCAGGCTGAGCGCAGAGGCGGTCTCGGTGACATCCGTTACTGCTCCCTCACCGGCCTCAAACTGTCGCTGAGCCTGCTTTTTCTGCTCTTCCAGCCCCTGACGATGCAGAGCCGCAAGCTGAAGCCGTTGATGCGCCTCGGTAAGATCCAGCCAGGCGGTAATGAAACGGTTTTGCAGATCAATCAGACTGCTTCGGTAGCGTTCATCAGACTGCATTTTTTTGATAATGCCGATGCGATACCCCGCATAGGCATCGTAATCAAACAGCGGCTGAACAACGGTAACCGATCCCGAATAACTGTCATATTGTTGATGTTGCACCACCTCAGAACGCTCCCCCAACAAATTTGTCTGCTGGTACTGCTGTCGCTGCCAGTTACGCGGTGCGCGTTGATAGCTAACGCTGACTTTTGGCAGTAACCCGGCGCGACCGATGGGGATGTACTCTTCTCCGGCAAGCTGATCCTTCACAGCAGCGCGGTACTGCGGATCGTTGTCCAGCGCCATGAACCAGCCCTGGGTCAGTGTCAGCGCACCTGCTGAAAAGGACGTCATCAGCGCGAGCAGATACACAACAGGTATGAATTTTGCGGTAAGCATCTTTACTCCTCGATGAACGACCGCGATGCACGATCCACAATGGGTTTCAGCAGATAGCTCAACAGCGAGCGCTCTCCGGCTTTAATAAAGACCTCTACTGGCATACCCGGTTTAACCTCCTCGCTCTTCAGCTTTTTCATCCCCTCCGGCGTAACGGCGATCTGAATCTTGTAGTACGGCTGCTGGGTGGTGGGATCGGTCTGGCGATCCGCTGACACCAGCGACACCTGGGCCGGGATTTTCGGCGTGCTTTGCTGGTTGAAGGCGGTAAACATCAGGGTAACGGGCATGCCCTTATGGACTTTATCGATCAAGGCGACGTCAATTTGTGAGTCGATAATCAGGGGGGAGGCCTGCGGGACAATTTCCAGTAGCTGCTCGCCCGCACTCACCACCGCGCTGTCGCTGGCAAGCGCGAGGTTCATTACCACACCATCCTGCGGTGCGACAACGCGGGTCAGGGAGAGATCGACACCGGAGAGCGTCAGCTGTTTTTTGCTCTCGCTGACCTGCAGGCGAAGCTGGTCAATTTGCGTTTCAATATCTTTCCGGTTGTCAATCAACCGCTGCCGCATGCCGCGTTTGAGCTGGGCGATCTGATTCCCTAACTCTACGATTTTGCTGCGGGTTTCACCCACCTCGCCCGCCAGAGACGCCGATTGCACCTGGATATCGAGATAGCGGTTACGGGGGAAATAGCCCTCTTCCATTAGTGGTTTCAGGTCTTTGAGTTGACGATTTAACAGTGCGAGCCCTTGCGCTTTCGTCTCGCAGGTTCTGGCAAGCGAATCGCGCTGGCGAGCCAGCCCTGCAATGGCCTGAGCGTCGTTTTCCTGGGCATTTTTCAGCGCCTCCTGCCGGGCATGCATAAGCTGGCGTTGCTGAGCCACAATGGGCTTGATCGCATCCCGCAGGGCTTCGTCTTCTGTCTCAGGGGGTAAGGTCAGCGTTTGCATGCCCGCCAGCTCAGACTGCAGGCGGCTTTCAGCAATGAGCGACGTCAGATAATGCTGGCGCGCAGCGGAGAGTTGGGCGAGCGTCGATTGCTGGCTGAGAAGCACCAGCAGGTCGCCTTTATGTACCGTCTGCCCCTCTTTGACGGCGATGCTTGTCACCACACCGCCTGTGGGTGCCTGAACGGCCTTACGGTAGCCGTCCACCACCACGGTTCCGGTGGAAACAACACCTTTATCCAGCGGCGCCAGTGCCGCCCAGAGCAAGAAAGATCCCAGACCTGCCAGCAACACTACCCAGCCAAGGCGGACAAACGGAACGACGTCAACAAGGGGCGTCTTCTGCGCATCGCTATTATGCATGGACTCTTCCTTGTTCAGCAGGGACGCTGTGTGTCTTATTTACCGGGCGAGCTGACTGCTGTAAGAGTTGTGCCGTTGGGCCATAAAGCTTGGTTTTTCCGCCTTCGAGGACGAGCAAATGGCTGGTCAGCGGCAATATTCCCGGACGATGAGAAATGATGACGACGCTTTTTTTCTGCTGCCGGAGCTGCCGGATAACCTGCTGCAAAGCCTGCTCACCCGATTCATCGAGGTGAGCGTTGGGCTCATCAAGGATCACCAGTGCCGGATTGCCGTACAGCGCCCGGGCCAGGCCAATACGCTGTTTTTGCCCACCCGACAGGGCCATACCCTGCTCGCCAGTCAGGGTGTTATACCCGTCAGGCATACGCAAAATCATGTCGTGGATCCCGGCCAGCTTTGCCGTGGCGATCAGTTGCGTTGAATCAATCTCACCAAACTGGGCAATATTTTCAGCGAGGGTTCCCGTAAAAAGCGTAACGTCCTGCGGCAAGTAGCCGATTCCGGGACCCGGCGTCTGCTTCTGCCACTGATAAATATCCGCCCCATCCAGCCTGACGTCCCCCTCTCCGGCAGGCCAGACACCGCACAACACTCTGGCGAGACAGGATTTCCCCGATGCACTGGCTCCCACAATTCCCAGCACCTCACCCGGGTTTACCCGTAGAGTGATGTTTTGCAGTATGGGTTGCCGGGGGTTTCCCGGAGGGAAAACGGTGACATTCTCCACCGTGAGCACTCCCTGCGCAGCTGGCAGGCGAATGCTCTCCTGCGCCGGGGGAAAGTCTCCCGTCAGACGAACCACGCGTTCCCATGCCAGACGAGCTGACCGGTAGCCTTTCGCCACGCTGATGAGTTGTTCCACCGGTGACAGCGCTCTTCCGAGCAAAATTGAGCCCGCGATCATTATGCCCGGCGAGATATCTCCCAGAATCGCCAGCCAACAGCCCAGCCCCAACATCAGGGACTGAAGCGCCATGCGTACGGTTTTGGTGACGGCAGACATCAATACAGCGCGTTCACTGGCCGCACTCTGGCTATAAACGAACTGTTGATGTCCGCGCCACCAGCGCGCCTTAACGTTATCAGTCATCCCCAGGGCATGCAGCGTCTCAGCGGATTGTAAGGAGCTGTTAGCCTGGTGATTTGAGATCAAGGCATACCCCCCCGCTTCATTCAAAAGCTGACGCGTCGTTTTTTCGTTAATAAACGCCAGGGCCAGCAGCAGACATGCGCCTGAAAGCGAGAACACCCCGAGCCAGGTGTTAAAAAGAAAAATAACGCCGAGGTAAACGGGAAACCAAATGGAATCAAAAACCGCAAATAACGCCGGGCCGGTAACAAACTGGCGTATAACGGTGAGGTCGCTGATAGCCTGCCCGGCATTCGGGCTGTGCTTAACGAGATTACTTTCACATGCAGCGGTATAGATTGCAGGCGAAAGCGCATTATCAAACTGATTACCCAATCGGATGATGACGATGCCACGCGCGTAATCAAGGAGTGCCATGACGGCAAACATAAATAACACCAGCAGCGTCAACATAAAAAGCGTTGTGGTATTCCCGGATGACAGCGCGCGATCGTAAACCTGCAACATATAAATAGATGGTGCCAGCATCAGTATATTTATGACCGATGAGAAAAACGCAATCGTCACGAATATGCGCGTGCGAACGCGTGCAAAATTCTTAATTAGCCCCAAAGGTTCAATCATTCCCTAACTCTCTGATGTTTTGGTCACTTCTCATGCCATGAGAAAGACGCGAGACGTCCATGATGAAAAAGATTTAACATTAAATATAAAAAAGCAGACAATCAGGCGCAGTGCCGTTCGGTATGCCCCAACAGAAAACTGTAATTTTCTTAGATGTTATGATGATTCATTTTATTCTTTTTTTCTTTCACCCTGCCAAATTGCAGGATCAGAGGGTCAGTATATAAATCAACATTACTCGTAACGCAACCATTAATTAAGCAAGTATACGTTTAGTGAATATTTCTTATTGTAATACATCGACTCAATAATAATTCACGCCATCACATCATGCTTGCACAGGATAAACAGCGCGCACTTTATTATGGGGTTTTATTGCCCACCCAATATCGCATCGCGAGGTAACGGGAAGATGTCAGTCGTGAGTTCCATCAGCCAATCACGCACGCAGTTGCTAACCGCATACGGTCTGTCGGGGCGAATCCTTCGTTTATAGCGAGTCAGACAGGGCATGAAAATGCTAAGATGGTTTATGAGGTATATTCAAAGTGGAGAGTCGGTATGAACGCCGATCAGGTTGGTATGCTGAATGAGCGACTGCAAACGCTACTGCCCCCAGGATGCCCTCAGGGATAAACGACACTGGATAATTTCGTTTAATATTAGTAAGATAGCCACTTAACATATCATACCTTAAAAATTATGCGTCTGGTTTTATCGTCCTTTTTTGCACTCAGTCTGTTCAGTAGCCAGGCCTTTGCTGCCCCCGAGCCAACTGAGCAGCCTGATATTCGTGACAGTGGCTTCGTCTACTGCGTCAGCGGACAGGTTGATACCTTCAACCCACAAAAAGCGGGTAGCGGCCTGATTGTGGATACTCTCGCCGCTCAGCTTTACGACCGTCTGCTTGATGTTGATCCGTACACCTACCGTCTGGTGCCGGAGCTGGCGGAAAGCTGGGAGGTGCTGGACAACGGCGCAACTTACCGTTTCCGTCTGCGTGATGACGTTGCGTTTCAGCATACGCCGTGGTTTACCCCCACGCGCAAGCTGAATGCAGACGATGTGGTCTTTACGTTCCAGCGTATCTTCAACCGCCATCACCCCTGGCATAACGTCAACGGGGGGAACTTCCCCTATTTCGACAGCCTGCAGTTTGCCGACACCGTTAAAAGCGTGCGCAAACTGGATAACCGGACGGTTGAATTTTCCCTGACGCGCCCGGATGCCTCTTTCCTCTGGCATCTGGCGACCCACTATGCGTCCGTCATGTCCGCTGAGTACGCGGCAAAGCTGAACAAGCAGGATCGTCAGGAGCTGCTTGACCGCCAGCCGGTCGGCACCGGTCCGTTCCAGCTGGCCGAATACCGCGCCGGGCAATATATTCGCCTGCAGCGCCACGAACACTTCTGGCGCGGCACGCCGCTGATGCCGCAGGTTGTGGTCGATCTCGGGTCTGGCGGTACGGGGCGGCTCTCAAAGCTGCTGACCGGCGAATGTGACGTGCTGGCCTGGCCTGCCGCCAGCCAGCTCACTATTTTACGCGACGATCCGCGCCTGCGCCTGACGCTTCGCCCGGGTATGAACATTGCCTATCTCGCTTTTAACACCGATAAGCCGCCGCTGAATAACCCGGCTGTGCGTCATGCACTGGCGCTGGCCATTAACAACCAGCGTTTGATGCAGTCCATTTATTACGGCACCGCGGAAACCGCCGCCTCTATTTTACCGCGCGCCTCGTGGGCGTATGACGGTGAAGCCAAAATCACGGAATACAATCCGGCAAAAGCACGCGAACAGCTTAAAGCGTTGGGCGCTGAAAACCTGACGCTGCAGCTCTGGGTACCGACCAGCTCTCAGGCATGGAACCCTAGCCCGCTGAAAACCGCCGAGCTGCTGCAGGCTGATATGGCGCAGGTGGGTGTAAAAGTGATCATCGTTCCGGTTGAAGGGCGTTTCCAGGAAGCGCGCCTGATGGATATGAACCATGACCTCACGCTGACGGGCTGGGCGACTGACAGTAACGACCCGGACAGTTTCTTCCGTCCGTTGTTAAGCTGCGCGGCAATAAACTCACAGACCAACTACGCTCACTGGTGCAACCGCGAGTTTGACGCCGTTCTGCAAAAAGCGCTGGCGTCACAACAGCTCTCATCACGCATTGATGCCTATGATGAAGCGCAAAAGATTCTCGCTAAGGAACTGCCCGTGCTGCCGCTGGCCTCTTCCCTGCGTCTGCAGGCCTATCGTTACGATATTAAAGGCCTGGTATTGAGCCCGTTTGGCAACGCCTCCTTCGCCGGGGTCGACCGTGAAAAAGAACAAGAGGTGAAAAAACCATGATCATTTTTACCTTGCGTCGACTCCTGTTACTGCTGGTGACGCTCTTTTTACTGACCTTCGTGGGATTCAGCCTGAGCTACTTTACGCCGCACGCCCCGCTTCAGGGATCGTCGCTGTGGGATGCCTGGTTGTTCTGGTTCAACGGCCTGCTGCACTGGGATTTTGGCGTCTCCAGTATCAACGGACAGCTTATCTCTGAGCAGTTGAAAGACGTGTTCCCGGCCACGATGGAGCTCTGTATTCTGGCCTTCGGCTTTGCCCTGATGGTAGGCATTCCAGTGGGCATGCTGGCGGGGATTTATCGCAATAAATGGCAGGATAAATTTATCAGCGCCCTCGCCCTGCTCGGCTTTTCTATCCCGGTCTTCTGGCTGGCGCTGTTGCTGACGCTGTTCTTCTCTCTGACGATGGGCTGGCTGCCGGTTTCAGGCCGCTTTGACCTCCTCTACACGGTTAAATCGGTGACCGGTTTCGCCATTATTGATGCATGGCTCTCTGATTCCGTCTGGCGTCACGAAATGATCGTCAGCGCCCTGCGTCATATGGTGTTGCCGGTGCTAACGCTTGCGGTGGCGCCAACAACCGAAGTGATCCGCCTGATGCGCCTGAGCACCATGGAAGTGTTTGATCAGAACTACGTTAAAGCTGCGGCCACGCGCGGGCTCTCACGCCTGACTATCTTGCGTCGTCACGTACTGCATAACGCGCTCCCGCCGGTTATTCCGCGCCTTGGGCTGCAGTTTTCGACCATGCTGACCCTGGCGATGATCACCGAGATGGTCTTTAGCTGGCCAGGTCTGGGCCGGTGGCTCATTAACGCCATTCGTCAGCAGGATTACGCCGCCATTTCAGCAGGCGTCATGGTGATCGGTTCGCTGGTGATTATTGTTAATGTGATTTCCGATATTTTGGGCGCAATGGCCAACCCGTTGAAGCATAAGGAATGGTATGCCTTACGATAGCGTATACAGTGAAAAGCGCACGCCCGGTGCGCTACGTACCGTGTGGCGTAAATTCTATGGTGACACCACGGCAATGATCGGCCTGTACGGCTGTGCCGGTCTGGTCTTGCTGTGCGTATTTGGATCGTGGTTTGCGCCATACGGTATCGACCAGCAGTTCCTCGGCTATCAACTGTTGCCCCCATCGTGGTCACGCTATGGGGAGGTTTCCTTCTTCCTGGGCACCGACGATCTGGGCCGTGATGTGCTGAGCCGCCTGCTGAGCGGTGCCGCCCCAACGGTGGGTGGCGCGTTTGTGGTGACGCTTGCCGCCACAGTTTGCGGTCTGGCGCTGGGCATTTTTGCTGGCTCCACCCACGGTCTGCGCTCGGCGGTGCTGAACCATATTCTGGACACCCTGCTCTCTATCCCGTCGCTGCTGCTGGCGATCATTGTGGTGGCCTTTGCCGGGCCGCACCTGATGCATGCCATGTTTGCCGTGTGGCTGGCTATCCTGCCCCGTATCGTTCGCTCTGTGTACAGCATGGTGCATGACGAACTGGAGAAAGAGTATGTTGTTGCTGCCCGTCTGGACGGTGCCACCACGCTGAATATTCTCTGGTTTGCCGTCCTGCCGAATATCGCAGCCGGGCTGGTCACCGAGATCACCCGCGCCCTGTCGATGGCGATACTGGATATCGCTGCGCTGGGTTTCCTCGATTTGGGTGCCCAACTGCCGTCACCGGAATGGGGTGCGATGCTGGGCGATGCGCTGGAGCTTATCTACGTCGCCCCGTGGACAGTTATGTTACCGGGTGCGGCCATTATGGTCAGCGTGTTGCTGATTAACCTGCTGGGCGACGGTATTCGCCGCGCAATTAATGCGGGGGTGCAATAATGCCGCTTCTTGATATTCGCAACCTCACCATCGAGTTTAAAACCGGGGAAGGCTGGGTTAAGGCCGTCGATCGAATCAGCATTACCCTTGCTGAAGGTGAAATTCGCGGGCTGGTGGGCGAATCCGGCTCCGGGAAAAGCCTCATCGCCAAAGCCATTTGTGGTGTAGCGAAGGACAACTGGCGCGTCACCGCCGACCGCATGCGTTTTGATGATATCGACCTGCTGCGCCTCTCTCCGCGCGAGCGTCGCAAGCTGGTGGGCCATAACGTCTCGATGATTTTCCAGGAGCCACAATCCTGCCTTGACCCGTCCGAGCGCGTAGGTAAGCAGCTGATGCAAAATATCCCCGGCTGGACCTATAAAGGCCGCTGGTGGCAGCGTTTCGGCTGGCGCAAACGCCGCGCCATTGAGCTGCTGCACCGCGTCGGGATCAAAGATCATAAAGACGCAATGCGCAGTTTCCCCTACGAACTCACCGACGGTGAATGCCAGAAAGTGATGATCGCCATCGCGCTGGCCAATCAGCCGCGCCTGTTGATTGCGGATGAACCAACAAACGCCATGGAGCCGACCACGCAGGCGCAGATATTCCGTCTGCTGACGCGGCTGAATCAGAATAACAACACCACCATTTTGCTGATCAGTCACGACCTGCAAATGCTCAGCAAATGGGCGGATAAAATTGATGTGATGTACTGTGGGCAAACGGTGGAAACCGCCCCCAGTGAAGATCTGATCACCACGCCGCACCACCCCTACACCCAGGCGCTGATTCGTGCGATCCCGGATTTTGGCAGCGCCATGCCGCACAAGAGCCGTCTGAACACGCTGCCGGGTGCGATCCCGCTTCTGGAATCATTGCCGATAGGCTGTCGTCTTGGGCCACGTTGCCCGTATGCTCAGCGTAAGTGTATTGAAACGCCGCGTCTGACGGGGGCGAAAAACCATCTTTACGCCTGTCATTTCCCGCTGAACATGGAGAGAGAGTGAAATGGTCGAAACCTTACTGGAAGTACGCAACCTGAGTAAGACCTTTCGCTACCGCACCGGGCTGTTCCATCGCCAGACCGTGGAAGCGGTGAAACCGCTGAGCTTTACGCTGCGCGAAAAGCAGACGCTGGCGATTATTGGCGAGAATGGTTCCGGCAAATCCACGCTGGCTAAGATGCTGGCGGGCATGGTTGAGCCAAGCGGCGGTGAAGTGCTGATTGACGATCATCCGCTGGCATTCGGCGATTACTCCTTCCGCAGCCAGCGCATCCGCATGATCTTCCAGGATCCCTCCACCTCGCTCAATCCGCGCCAGCGTATTTCGCAGATCCTGGATTTCCCGCTGCGGCTGAATACCGATCTGGAGCCTGACGCTCGCCGTAAACGTATCTTTGAAACCCTGCGTATGGTCGGACTGCTGCCCGATCACGAAAGTTACTATCCGCATATGCTGGCTCCGGGACAGAAGCAGCGTCTGGGGCTGGCGCGCGCCCTGATTTTGCGCCCGAAGGTGATTATTGCTGACGAAGCCCTCGCCTCACTGGATATGTCGATGCGTTCGCAGTTAATTAACCTGATGCTGGAACTTCAGGAAAAACAGGGGATCTCTTATATCTACGTCACCCAACATCTTGGCATGATGAAACACATCAGCGACCAGGTGATGGTCATGCATCAGGGTGAAGTTGTCGAGCGCGGCAGCACGGCGGATGTGCTGGCTTCCCCACTCCACGATTTAACAAAACGCCTGATTGCCGGACATTTTGGTGAAGCGCTAACTGCTGATGCATGGAGAAAGGATCGGTAACCGCCCGTCAGGCGTCTCCCGCGACAGCGAATATTTCGACTCAGAACTTCAAAGGATTAAACAGGACGTTTAATCCTTTTATTTTGCGTTGCACATCGCCATCCGCTTTATAAGCGGCTCTCCATTTTTCCTCCATACTCCAGGCAATAAGAATCAATCCTTCTCCTTCAGAATATGCAGATATTCCGGAGGAAAGAATGAACAAAACCACATATTATTTAAAACACCTTGAGTATCTGCTTAGGAAGTGTCGGTCTTATTTAATATCAGACATTAACTTTCATCTGTCCCGTCTCAAAGCAACCCACGGCGACACATTTGATATAAAATCACCTGCCACCCTGAACGAAAAAATTTGTCATCGTCTGGTCTATGACCATAATGCGCACTATACGATGCTGGCGGATAAACTGGCTGTGCGGGAATATGTCCTGTCGAGAACGCAACGTCTAAAAATCGTTCCATTGATTGGCGTATACCGTCGCGTTGAGCACATCGACATGACGAAACTGCCGCATAAATTTGTCTTAAAGTGCAACCATGACAGTGGAAGCGCGATCATATGCACAAACAAAGCTGAATTTGACCTTAAAAAAACGCAAAACAAACTCCGGCTGGCATTAAAGAGAAATCTATATTACACCACACGGGAATGGCAATATAAAAACATCCCTCCTGTTATTCTGTGCGAGAAGTATATCGATCTCTTTAATGACATGGACAAAAACACAACACCCGAGATGTTGAGGATTCATTGTTTCCACGGTGTCGCGCAGTTTGTGGAAGCTGATTTCACCGATGAAAGCGGCAATGGTTTTATCAACGTTTACGATCGCCACTGGCAGTTGCAGCCTTTCCAGATGGAATATCCCAACACTCCGCAGGACATACCCAAGCCTGCCTCTTATCAGGAAGCGCTGCTGGCGGCGCAAGAGCTGGCCCTGGGTATTGACTATTGCCGTGTCGATCTCATGCTCACCCGGGACGAGATCTACTTCAGTGAGATAACGTTAAGCCCGAAACGGGGCAAACTGGCTATCACGCCGCCGGAATGGGATGCCAGGTTAGGTGAAATGTGGCAAATGACGCCCGTCGCAAACAGGCTCATTTGAGCCTGTACGCAGTTACGACGCGTTCGGCCAGGTTAATTTGAAGAGGGAGTGGTTTTGCTTCGTCAACACATAGGTGACATCGCCACCGTGCGCAGACATGATGGCTTTGACCACCGACAGCCCTAAACCACACCCTTCAGGATTCAATTGTCTGGCCCCTTTATCCCGCTGAAAGGGCTGGAAGAGAAAATCATGAAATTCGCGGGGAATGCCCGGCCCTTCGTCCTGAATCAGGATGTAATTTTCTCTGCCAAACACGCCATTTTTTACGATGAGTTTACGTGATGTCGAATAATGCAGCGCATTGTCGAACAGCACGGTTAAGCACTGATTAATACGTAGCGGATCGCAGAGACACCGCTGGGCTTTAAGTTCGGTACGAAGAGTAAATTGCTTACGCTCAAACTCGGGTCTGAAGGTTTCCAGCGCCGTTTCGAGGGTTTCCTTCAGGTCGATTTCACTCTTACATAACGTATAACCGGCACCGCCGTCTGAGCTGACAACCCTGAGATCTTCTATCAGCCGCGCCAACCCTTCGGTTTGTTTAAGCAGGTTATTAAACAGAACAGGTTCCGGCGTAAAAACACCGTCGACGAGCCCCTGAAGCCGCCCGCGTAAAATCGTGACGGGCGTTCTCAACTCATGCGCAATCGCCGCATTCCAGGATTTACGTTGACTGTCCAGCGTCTGTAATTTTTCAGCCATTTCGTTGAAGTCGTTGACGAGATGATTTATCTCGCCAAGCCGGGAGCTGGCGCACCAGGCCCTGGCATCCAGCTCGCCCTGCGAGATGCGTTTCAGGCTTGTGGCTACCGCGTTTAACGGCGTGAGGATACGCGATGACAGCTTTACGGTTAAAAAGAGGGAAATCATCACACTGATTGCAGAGACCGTCACGATCCACACCCAGTCCCACATCGTCATATTTTCATCGTTACCGGCCGCTACGCCGCCCGGAAGGTAATCGAGTACGAAGCTGTAAAACAGCCAGGACCCCAGGATAGCGATGGCGATAATCATCAACGCCAGCGTTAACATGTAGGTCAGAATCTGGCGGCTCAGAACAGATTCTCTGCTCATTTTTTTTCTCCCAGCCGGTAGCCCATTCCTCTAATGCTTTCTGGCACACCATGAAGACCTGCAAGCTCCAGTTTTTTACGCAGCTTGCTCATGTGGCTGTCGACCGTTCTGTCTAAGGTATCGCCTTCCGGCAGGCAGGCGTTAAGTAATTCCTCACGAGAGCAGACCTTTCTTGGGTTCCTGACCAGGTAAGTCAGCAATTTAAATTCTGTGGTGGTCAATACCGGGCAAACCACCTCTTCCCCCACCGTAACTTCTATATAGAAATCATCCGGGTAGACCGTGATGAAGGGCGTCCTGAGCGGCATTGCAGCCACCTGTTGAACGTGAGCCTTCGTCCTGCGCAGTACGGCTTCGACTCGTGCGACAACTTCAGAGGGATTGAAAGGCTTGATCACGTAGTCGTCAGCGCCCAGGCGCAATCCCATCAGTTTATCAACATCCTGATCGAGGGCGGTGACCATAATAACAGGCACCGTACTCTCCCGGCGCAGCGTGGTAAGAACGCTCCAGCCATCAAATACCGGCAACTGGATATCCAGCAAAATGAGATCCGGTTTATGCAGACGCGTCAGGTTTATCGCCTGCTCACCGTCAGTTGCCCTTAACGTTTTCATCCCAGCCCGCTGCAGGTAGCTCATCAGTATATCGGCGATTTCATCTTCATCTTCGGCGACAAGGATTAAATTATTTTTGTACATTTTATCTCCACAGGAACTGAAAGCGTCTCTATTATGTTGAGAAAATACGCTATACGTCATTTTATAAAAGTCTAAGACCCACGCACGACAAAAAAGTGCCGTTGGGCGACGACTTTTTATAAACATTTCTGCCACAACCGAACCCCCTTAGGTTATTGTCTCCACACTTCCTCCACATTTCGGAAATAAATACTCCATATACAGACGTAATCTTTTTTATTCAGAAAAAAAACGACCAAAGAGAATAAACCGTTGAACTTCTCGCACGCACCCCGGTCTATCAATTGCTTTCATTAATACCCGAAGACACTCACCATGAATATTAATAGATATGTCTCACCTGCTAACATTGGCACGTCATGTTTGTTTCTTATTGTATCGTGGGGATTATTGCATCTTTGGATGATCCTGATACATGAAGTCGATGAAAAAGTGGCGGCAACCATTATCTCCTCACCTGTTATTTATGGTTGTATCGCAGCGACATCGTTTTTTCTTGCGATTCAACATAAAGGAGGCGGATTGACGGAACTACTTGTCATGGCCCTGTGCCTGGCATTGATTTTTATCTACCTGATCATCATTTTCAGTATTTTGTTAAACATCGCACCTGATATCGCCGATCTGGTGTTTTACTGCGAATGTTTTCTCATTATATTTTTTGTTGGCTCACCCATTTATCTCATGTTAAGGATGATTTAAGTTTACTGTCTCCATATAACCTCCACAAATCGCACATCAGTACTAAACATGCGCTGTATAAAGTAACGGTTAATGGATAAATTCCTGACGGAATTCCCCTGCTCTCTGGCATTAATAACTCGAAAAATATGATCCTTAAAAATACTCATCGTCCTCCGGTCGTTTCCGGGGTTGTTGGCTCGCTCAAGGCACTTGCCGTGCGGCACCGCAAGAAACTGTTTATTACCTTCTTTCTGGTTATTGCCGAAAATGTGACTTTTTTACTCTATCCCGTACTTGCGGGGATCGCGATAAATGCCATTCTCGCCGGGGATACCGTGAGCGCTGCACTGTATGGGCTAATGGTCCTGTTTATCTGGTGCATTGGTGCCGCCAGGCGCAGCGTGGACACGCGCACCTTCGCAAGGATTTACGCCGGGCTTGCGGTCTCTGTGGTGCTGGCTCAGCGAAAATACCAGCTTAATCATTCGACAATCGCGGCGAGAGTTACCTTATCGCGTGAGTTCGTGGATTTCTTTGAAATGCATCTGCCCATGCTCATTACCTCAATGAGTTCGCTTTTTGGTGCAGCCATTATGCTGCTGATCATTGAATTCTGGGCTGGCATCGTCTGCGCCATCATCGTCTTAATCCTGATGGGATTTGTTTCCGGTTTCACCCATAAGAATGAATTGCTCTTCAGACGCCTCAATAACCGCCTCGAGAAAGAGGTGGATTATGTACATAAAGCGGGCTCTGCGACCCTCAAACGTCATTATTCTACGCTTGCACACTTGCGTATTGCGCTCTCTGACCGCGAAGCGTGGGGATATTTACTGATTGGTTCGCTGATCGCCCTGCTTTTTACGCTGACCATTATCCTGATGACCCACTCGACGGGTATTACGGCGGGTCATATTTACTCCGTGATGACCTATATGTGGATGTTTGCGACAAGCCTGGATGACGCCCCGCAACTCCTTGAGAAATTTTCACAGCTCAGGGACATCGGTAAACGGGTATCGACCGATGACGAGGCACTGCACCCGTAATGCGTTTCACTGTTAGTTGACTGGAAGTAATCCTCATGCCGCAATTTTTTATTGATCGTCCTGTTTTCGCCTGGGTCGTCGCACTTTTTATTGTTTTGACGGGCGTGTTGTCTATCCCCCGGCTGCCGGTTGCGCAATATCCGGCCGTTGCACCGCCGGGTATTATCATTACTGTCTCGTATCCCGGTGCCAGCCCTGATGTGATGAATACATCGGTCGTCTCTCTTATCGAACGTGAAATATCCGGCGTGGATAATTTGCTCTATTTTGAATCCTCGAGCGACACCACCGGTTCAGCCTCAATTACGGTGACGTTTAAGCCAGGCACAGATATTAAACTGGCGCAGATGGATCTTCAGAATCAGATAAAAATTGTCGAGCCGCGTCTGCCTCAGTCGGTCCGGCAAAACGGCATTAACGTCGAGGCGGCGAACGCCGGTTTTCTGATGATGGTGGGGTTAAAATCCACCTCCGGGAAATTTCAGGAAGCGGATTTGAGCGATTATTTTGCCAGAAATATTAGCGATGAGCTTCGCCGCGTGCCGGGGGTTGGCAAAGTCCAGCTTTTTGGTGGTGAGAAAGCGCTACGTATCTGGCTCGATCCGATGAAGCTTCACAGCTATGGGCTGTCGGTGAGCGATGTACTTACGGCAGTCAGCCAGCAGAACACCATTGTTTCCCCCGGCAGAACGGGCGATGAACCGGCAACAGAAGGCCAGGGAGTGACTTATCCGATTACGGTTAAAGGACAACTTTCTTCGGTCGAGGCATTTCGCCATATTACCCTTAAATCCGATACCACAGGGGCCCGCCTGCAGTTGTCGGACGTTGCCCGCATTGAGTCCGGCCTGCAAAGCTATGCGTATGGTATTCGCGAAAACGGCGTCCCGGCGACGGCAGCCGCAATCCAGCTGTCACCGGGAGCGAATGCCATCAGTACCGCCTCAGGCGTGCGGGCGCGCATTGATGAGCTCTCTCACGTGCTTCCGGAGGGAATGACCTTCACCGTCCCTTTTGATACGGCGCCCTTCGTAAAGCTTTCAATTATGAAAGTGGTACAGACGTTTGTTGAAGCGATGGTGCTGGTGTTTCTGGTCATGCTGCTTTTTCTGCACAAGATACGCTGCACGCTTATTCCGGCGATTGTCGCCCCCGTGGCGCTCCTGGGCACCTTTACGATCATGCTGCTCAGCGGTTATTCCATCAACATCCTGACCATGTTCGGCATGGTGCTGGCAATCGGTATTATCGTTGATGATGCCATCGTCGTGGTTGAAAACGTCGAAAGACTGATGGAAGAAAAAGCGCTTTCACCGCGCGAAGCCACGCGGCAGGCCATGCAGGAAATCACCCCTGCCATCGCGGGTATCACGCTTGTGCTCACGGCGGTGTTTATCCCGATGGGCTTTGCTGAGGGATCGGTGGGGATCATCTATCGACAATTCTGTATTTCAATGGCCATTTCCATTTTGTTATCGGCCTTTCTGGCGCTGACGCTGACACCCGCGCTTTGTGCCACGTTACTCAAGCCCCATGAGGCGAACAAAAGAGGCACCGGGAAATTTGCGACCAGGTTTAACGCGCATTTTCACGCCCTCACGGCGGTATATGCCTCCAGCCTGGGCGCCGTATTAAAACGAACGGGCCGCATGCTGCTGCTGTATGTTGCCCTTTGCGCAGCCCTGTTTGCTGGCCTGTCGTCTTTGCCCTCCTCGTTTCTGCCGGATGAAGATCAGGGCTACTTTATGTCATCCCTGCAACTGCCGTCTGATGCAACCATGCAGCGTACCCTTAAAGTGGTTGAAAAATTTGAAGAGGAAATTGCATCGCGATCGGCGATTGAGAGCAACATTATGATCCTGGGCTTTGGCTTTTCAGGTTCTGGCCCCAACTCGGCCATGGCCTTTACCACGCTTAAGGACTGGAAAAACCGACAAGGGATCACCGCCCAGGATGAAGCAAACGCTATCCAGTCGCGCATGGAGAGCGTTTCTGATGCCGTGACGATGAGCCTGCTCCCTCCGGCGATTTCGGATATGGGGACCTCATCCGGATTTACTTACTATCTGCAGGACCGGGCAGGACTGGGATATCAGGCTCTAAAAAAGGCTGCGGATGACCTTGTTCAGCAGGCAAATCAACGGCCTGAACTGAATGATGTCTACATAGATGGCCTGCCGGATGGCACCAGCCTGGCGATTCAGATCGACCGGGAAAAAGCCGAGTCCATGGGCGTCTCGTTTGACGAAATTAATCAAACCTTGTCTGTGACCACGGGCTCCAGTTACGTTAATGACTATACCAATAACGGCCGCGTTCAACAGGTGATTGTTCAGGCCGATGCGCCCTACCGCATGCAGCCCGAACAACTGTTAGCCTTATCGGTAAAAAATCGGACGGGACAGATGGTGCCGGTCTCTGCGTTTGCCACCCTTTCATGGAACGTTGCGCCCCAGCAGTTGAACCGCTATCAGGGTTATCCTGCGATACGTATTACGGGAAGTGCCGCCTCGGGTGAATCCAGCGGTACGGCAATGAAAGCCATGGAAGCGCTGGCAAGAGAGATGCCTGCGGGTATCGCAGGGGAATGGGCCGGGAGTTCATTGCAGGAGAAAGCGTCTGAGTCACAGCTTCCCGGCCTTATTGTGCTGTCAATCCTCGTTGTGTTTATGGTTCTTGCCGCGCTCTATGAGAGCTGGTCTATACCCTTCGCGGTTATGCTGGTCGTGCCATTGGGTCTTATTGGCGCGGTAGCGGCCGTACACATTGCCGGCATGACAAATGATGTTTTCTTCAAGGTGGGGATGATCACCCTGATCGGGCTGTCTGCAAAAAACGCCATTCTGATTGTCGAGTTTGCCAGGCAGCTGCAGCGGGAGGGGGAAACAATCGTGGCAGCAACGCTACAGGCTGCCCGGCAACGCTTGCGCCCTGTTCTGATGACCTCACTGGCCTTTACGCTAGGGGTTGTCCCGTTAATGCTGGCCCGTGGCGCAAGTGACAGCACGCAGCATGCCATTGGTACTGGGGTTTTCGGCGGTATGATTAGCGGTACATTTCTCGCCATTTTCTTCGTCCCGGTTTTCTTTATTGTCGTCGCGCGTTTCATCGAGCAGACCAGGAAAAGGTGAAACGCTTTACGGGATCACGCTTCGACGCTGGTTGGATGAGGTGAACCTGACGCCGGATGATATACTGGACGAATGCCGAAATTTTCACAGCCGCGTTTCCCATATCAGCCCCTTACGCGCGTTCATTCCCGGGAGATTCGCAAGAAATAGCGTGACACAAGGGGCAGTGAGTGGGCTATAATTTCGAGCTGATTTCGAATAATTTTGAAATACTGCCTGTAACGCCATGAATTACAAGGCAAAATAAGCAATGAATATAAGGATTAAAGCTATGGGTTTTCTTTCCGGTAAGCGCATTCTGGTAACCGGCGTTGCCAGCAAACTGTCCATCGCATACGGCATCGCACAGGCAATGCATCGCGAAGGCGCTGAGCTGGCGTTCACCTACCAGAACGACAAGCTGAAAGGCCGTGTTGAAGAATTTGCCGCGCAGCTGGGTTCCAGCATTGTTCTGGAATGTGACGTTGCACAAGATGAAAGCATCGATGGCATGTTTGCTGAACTGGCAAAATCGTGGGACAAATTCGACGGTTTCGTTCACTCCATCGGCTTCGCACCTGGCGACCAGCTGGACGGTGACTACGTGAACGCGGTAACCCGCGATGGCTTTAAAATCGCTCACGACATTAGCTCTTACAGCTTTGTTGCGATGGCGAAATCTTGCCGTGCCATGCTGAACCCGGGCTCCGCCCTGCTGACCCTCTCCTACCTAGGCGCAGAGCGCGCAATCCCTAACTACAACGTGATGGGTCTGGCTAAAGCGTCTCTGGAAGCAAACGTCCGCTACATGGCGAACGCAATGGGCCCTGAAGGTGTGCGCGTTAACGCCATCTCTGCAGGTCCAATCCGCACCCTGGCGGCTTCCGGTATCAAAGATTTCCGTAAAATGCTGGCACACTGCGAAGCGGTTACCCCGATTCGTCGTACCGTTACCATTGAAGATGTGGGTAACTCTGCAGCATTCCTGTGCTCTGACCTTTCCGCGGGTATCTCCGGCGAAGTGGTTCACGTTGACGGCGGCTTCAACATCGCTGCAATGAACGAACTGGAAATTAAATAAGTTTGTGACTCTCTTCCCGCCCGGGAAGAGAGTTTTTCCCGCCCCGCCCTCTCTCGTTATTCCGTTCTGCTATTTGTTATCACCTAACAATATTTTTCCCCTCATCCGCCTTACGCCAGGATATTGATCGCCATTTTGAGATCAAGGAACGCCCATGGAACAACGCCGTTTTTCCGGCAAAGGCCACTGGTACCACGAAACCCAGTCAAACCACGCGCAGACGGATGTCCTGCCTCTGGTGCCCGAAGCCGCTAACGTCGACGATCGTTTTTTGCTCGATTTAGCCTTACCGGATGAGATTGTTACTGCCTGTGCTGGCTGGCTTACTCCTGCCCGGGCATTATGTCACCGGCTGTTTCCACTCGATATCGCCGTCAACCGTCTGCATACGCTGAGTGCCTACGACAGGCTGAGCACCGCGCTGACGGTGGCGCAGGCCTGCGGGGTTCAAAGGCTCTGTAACCACTACGCCGCCCTTCTCGCCCCCCTTCCCGGCCCGGACTCCTCTCGCGAAAGTAACCGCCGTCTGGCCCAGATCACGCAGTATGCCCGCCAGCTTGCCAGCTCACCGGATGTCATCGATGATAAAGCGCAGCACCAGCTTGATGAGGTGGGTCTGACAACGTATGACATCGTGCTCATCAGCCAGATTATTGGCTTCATCGGTTTTCAGGCCCGCGTGGTAGCGGTATTTCAGGCGCTACTGGGCCACCCCGTACGCTGGTTGCCGGGACACCATATTCAACCGCACACACTGCCCGCCAGGCCCGGCGCCTGGATCGCTCTACTGCCTGTCGTGGAACTGCGCTATGCCAGTGCGCATCAACTTGAGTCGCTTTCACGCTGGCAAGCCGAGCCCGCCCTTCAGGCGCTGACGCCTGTGCTCTGCCACGAACCCACGTTGCTCGATCTGACGGGAGAAATCCTGAACCATTGCCGCAATGAAGACCGGGCCGCGTCGCCAGCGCTCTTAGCGGCCGTGGAGTTGTTGACACGTTCACCGGACCGTTTCAGTGCAGCACAGTTTAACCCGCTCACGGAAGAAGGACTTCCCGCTGGCCGGGCGATTGCACTGCTTACGCGAAGCGCGTTAGACGGCTGGCTGGAGCGCCTGAAAGTGGCGCTTGGCAAAGCGGAATAACCATACTATTTACCCAAAGAGCGCTTGCTGTGGCAGTGAGAATCGCGTAAAACTGTCAGCCGCTCAATGGCTACGAAAATAGAACATTATGTTTCAGGACAACCCGCTGCTAGCGCAGCTTAAACAGCAACTGCATTCCCAGACGCCGCGTGCAGAAGGGGTCGTAAAAGCCACGGAAAAAGGCTTTGGTTTCCTTGAAGTCGACGCGCAGAAAAGCTACTTCATTCCGCCACCGCAGATGAAGAAAGTGATGCACGGCGACCGCGTCATGGCGGTTATTCATACCGAAAAAGAGCGTGAATCTGCCGAGCCGGAAGAACTGATCGAGCCGTTCCTGACCCGTTTTGTGGGCAAGGTGCAGAGAAAAGACGATCGTCTCTCCATCGTGCCGGATCATCCTCTGCTGAAAGACGCCATCCCCTGCCGTGCCGCTCGCGGCGTTGAGCATGATTTTAAAGAAGGTGACTGGGCCGTTGCGGAAATGCGCCGTCATCCACTGAAAGGCGATCGCGGTTTCTATGCGGAACTGACCCAGTTCATCACGTTCGGTGATGACCATTTTGTACCGTGGTGGGTTACGCTTGCGCGCCATAATCTTGAGAAAGAAGCCCCGAACGGCGTCGCCACCGAGATGCAGGACGAAGGTCTTGAGCGTCGCGATCTGACTGCCCTGGAGTTTGTTACTATCGACAGCGCCAGTACGCAAGATATGGATGATGCGCTGTACGCTGAAGAACTTGCCGACGGCAAACTGCTGTTAACCGTGGCCATTGCCGATCCTACCGCCTGGATTGCTGAAGGCAGCAAGCTGGACGATATCGCAAAAATCCGTGCGTTCACCAACTATCTGCCGGGCTTTAACATCCCGATGCTGCCTCGTGAACTCTCCGACGATCTCTGTTCGCTGCGGCCGAACGAAGTGCGTCCGGTGCTCGCCTGCCGCATGACCATTGCTGCGGACGGCACAATTGAAGATGATATCGAATTCTTCGCGGCCACCATTGAATCTAAAGCCAAGCTGGCTTACGACGACGTCTCTGACTGGCTGGAGAACACGGGCAGCTGGGAACCGGCCTCTGAGGCCGTTGCCGCACAGATTCGTCTGCTGCACCGCATCTGTCTGAGCCGCAGCGAGTGGCGTCAAACCCATGCGCTGGTGTTCAAGGATCGTCCGGACTATCGCTTCGTTCTGGGCGAAAAAGGTGAAGTGCTGGATATCGTGGCCGAACCACGACGCATTGCGAACCGCATCGTCGAAGAAGCGATGATTTCCGCCAATATTTGTGCCGCACGTGTGCTGCGCGACAAGCTCGGCTTCGGCATTTATAACGTTCATACCGGGTTTGATCCGGCGAACACCGAAGCGCTGGCCGCCTTACTGAAGAACCATGATGTGCATGTTGACCCGGAAGAAGTGCTGACCTTGCAGGGCTTCTGCAAGCTGCGCCGCGAGCTGGACGCACAGCCTTCTGGTTTCCTCGACAGCCGTATTCGTCGCTTCCAGTCCTTTGCCGAGATCAGCACTGAGCCTGGCCCACACTTCGGCCTCGGTCTTGAAGCCTACGCCACCTGGACATCTCCAATTCGTAAGTATGGCGATATGGTTAACCATCGCCTGCTGAAAGCGATCATTAAGGGCGAATCAATTGCGCGTCCTCAGGATGACACGACCCTGCAGATGGCAGATCGTCGGCGCCTGAACCGCATGGCGGAACGTGACGTAGGGGACTGGCTGTACGCCCGCTTCCTGCAGGACAAAGCCGGCACAGACACTCGCTTCGCTGCAGAAATCATTGATATCAGCCGTGGGGGGATGCGCGTACGTCTGGTGGATAATGGGGCGGTGGCCTTTATCCCTGCGCCGTTCCTGCATGCCGTTCGCGATGAACTGGTCTGTAGCCAGGAAAACGGGACTGTGCAAATCAAAGGTGAAACGGTTTACAAGGTCACCGACGTGATTGATGTAACAATCGCCGAAGTCCGCATGGAAACCCGCAGCATCATCGCGCGCCCTGCCGCCTGATAAGCTGTTCAATTGTCGGCCCTTTCCTTGCCGAACGGGCCGACAATTTTTTCTTTTACGCCACGCTGAAAATTCTTCATTTTTTCTTACTATTTTCAGACTTCCCCCGCCCAAATTCGCCAGAATTATCTACAGTAAAAGAGTGCCGTTATATTCGGTTACGTGAATTTTTATTTGCTAAGTATCCTTTTTTACCTGACTCGTTTTATTATAAGAAACCCGGGGAAAAACAATAAGTTCACATCGGTCTGGTCGTGGTCTCACCTCGAAAAAGCCGATTGCAACGGAATAAATTGTGCGCTAACAGGTAGCTGCAGGAGAAAACATGATGGACGATCTGGAGCAGAATTTGCTGTTTCGTTACATGGGAACTCACAGCCCCTGGTGGCGACTGACAGCAGACAGCAATGCTCTGCACCTTTCAACCAGCGAAAATGCCGATGTCACTCAGGTGGTGGCGCTGGACGATGAACAGGCCGAACTTATTCGCCAGTTAACCGTCATTACGTCCAGTATCTCTATGACGCTCTCGTTGTACGGCGAAGATGTTCCTGTTCACCTTGTCGGACGCAAAATAACCCGTAATGAGTGGGCCGGAACAGCCTCTGCGTGGAACGATACGCCTTCCGTAGCCCGGGACCTTGCTCAGGGGCTGTCCTTTGCGGAACAAGTGGTTTCGGAAGCCAACTCCGTTATCGTAATCCTCGATCAGAACGGCAATATTCAGCGGTTTAACCGCCTGAGCGAGGAGTACACCGGCCTGAAAGAACAAGAAGTTATCGGCCAGAACGTGTTTAAGTTGTTTATGAGCCGCAGTGAAGCGGCAGCCTCTAAGCGCAACATCACCGGCTTCTTTCGCAACGGCAGCTCTTACGAAGTCGAGCGCTGGATCAAAACGCGAAAAGGACAACGATTGTTTCTGTTCAGAAACAAATTTGTCCACAGCGGTAGCGGTAAAAATGAAATTTTTCTTATCTGTTCCGGCACCGATATTACGGAGGAGCGCCGCGCCCAGGAGCGCCTGCGGGTACTGGCCAATACCGACACCATCACCGGGTTGCCGAACCGCAACGCGATCCACGAACTGATTTCAGATGCCATCGACAGCCGCGGTGAGACGCAGGTTGGCGTGGTGTATCTCGATCTCGATAACTTCAAAAAGGTGAACGACGCCTACGGGCACATGTTTGGCGATCAGTTATTACAGGCGGTCGCGCTGGCCATTCTGAGCTGTCTGGAAGAAGGCCAGGTGCTGGCGCGACTCGGCGGCGATGAATTTATTGTCATGGCCACCAATACCTCTCAGGGTTCTCTGGAAGCGATGGCATCACGCATTCTGACCCGCCTGCGCCAGCCGTTCAGAATTGGTTTGATTGAAATTTATACCGGTTGCTCGTTAGGTATCGCCCTCGCCCCGCAGCACGGTAACGATCGGGAAAGCGTTATCCGCAATGCCGATACCGCCATGTACACGGCGAAAGAGAACGGCCGGGGTAAGTTCTGCGTCTTCTCGCCGGAAATGAACCAGCGCGTGTTTGAGTATCTCTGGCTGGATACCAACCTGCGCAAAGCGCTGGATAACGATCAACTGCTGATCCACTACCAGCCCAAAGTCACCTGGCGCGGTGAAGTCAGAAGCCTTGAAGCGCTGGTGCGCTGGCAATCACCAGAACGCGGGTTGATTCCTCCGCTGGAGTTTATCTCGTATGCTGAGGAGTCAGGGCTGATTGTGCCGCTTGGCCGCTGGGTCATGCTTGATGTGGTTCGCCAGGTGGCGAAATGGCGCGACAAAGGCATTAACCTGCGCGTGGCGGTGAACGTTTCGGCCCGTCAGCTGGCGGATCAAACCATTTTCAGCGACTTAAAACAGGCCCTGAAGGATCTGGATTTTGAATACTGCCCTATCGACGTAGAGTTAACAGAAAGCTGCCTCATTGAAAACGAAGAGCTGGCGCTGTCGGTGATCCAGCAGTTCAGCCAGCTTGGTGCGCAAATCCATCTGGACGATTTTGGTACTGGCTACTCGTCTTTGTCGCAGCTGGCACGCTTCCCCATCGATGCGATAAAACTCGATCAGTCATTTGTCCGGGACATTCATAAACAGTCTATTTCCCAGTCGCTGGTGCGGGCCATCGTCGCGGTGGCGCAGGCACTTAATTTGCAGGTCATTGCCGAAGGTGTGGAGAACGCAAAAGAAGACGCCTTTCTGACTAAGAACGGCGTCAACGAACGGCAGGGTTTTCTCTTTGCTAAGCCCATGCCCGCTGCCGCATTCGAGCGATGGCTAAAGCGATATCAGGCGCGTAAACAGCACTAACTGGCTTTGCGTAAACCCGCCGCATGATGGCGGTTTTGCAGCATGACCAGACGCTCCATATAGGCGATATCTTTTGGTTCAAGGCAGAACGCGGCGTCAACCCAATCTTCCGTGATATCCATCAGCTCACTGCGAGGCAGCTGCAGCACGCGGGTACGGGCGCGTAACATCGCCTTTACGCCGTTCATCTTCGGCCGCAGCGTGTCAATGAACGTTCTGACGGAGACGTAACTTTGCCCGGGTTCGAACAGGACATCCACTAACCCATGCTGTTCATACCATTCTGCCGTATGAGACTCCCCTTTGTAGATGAGCTCCTCCGCCAGCTTCATGCCTGAGCGGCGAGCAACCAGCGAGTACCCCCCCATGCCGGGGAAAAGGTTGAAGGCGATCTCAGGGAAGCCTAAGCGGGCATCGCGCTGGGACAGCACAAAGTGGTGCGCCAGCGCGGCTTCGAATCCGCCCCCTAACGCACTGCCTTCGACCATCGCCAGGGTAATAGCCCCCGTATCAAACCCCCGTGACGCCGCATGAACGCAGTCCACGCAGGCACGGGCATAGGCTCTTAACGCCTCGCGACGTCCGTTTTGGATACATTCGACAAAGAACTGTAAATCACCTCCCGCATTGTACATCTCGGGTACCAGCGAACCGGTAACCCAAAAATCGACCGCAAACCCGGACTGGCGAACGAGCCAGGAGAGGTTCATGA
Source organism: Enterobacter cloacae complex sp. IR5384 (assembly GCF_049237265.1). Classification (NCBI taxonomy): domain Bacteria; kingdom Pseudomonadati; phylum Pseudomonadota; class Gammaproteobacteria; order Enterobacterales; family Enterobacteriaceae; genus Enterobacter; species Enterobacter cloacae complex sp. IR5384. The sequence goes on from NZ_JBMKHJ010000020.1 coordinate 63,856, forward strand.
TCTCTTCGATTAACGCATGGTTGAAGCAAGGTCGTGGCTGCGCCCGCAACATCATCCAGACTGTGCGGCGCTCCTCCTCATAATACCCGGACAACTGAGTGAAACGTTCAGTATCGGTAAACAGTGTGCAGGTAGCCTGATTGATAACTGTCATAGTCTAATTCCTCATATAAAAAAGCGCCTTGCGCGCAGTTTTAGACTAATCCACTCATTCATCACGCTGCATGCGGGGGAATAAATTTATTACTTTCATTTATGTAATTTAGTTATTGCATTTTTTCCCTTCTCTTTTGAATCCATTTTCTGCATCATTGAAAATATTAACTTTTCGTACCCGGGATGAGATTATGTCTAACATTGATGCGCAGGCCGTAGCCCAACGAATTGATACCGTGCTGGATATACTGGTTGCGGGCGATTATCACTCTGCGATCCGTAACCTTGAGATCCTGAAGTCTGAACTTCTGGCTCAGAATGGCGCCGAAACCGCGTCAGAAAACAGACAGCCAAAAGCCCCGTGGGAAGTTTAACCACGCCCTATCCGCCCTCGTTTCGCTTTATTAAATGGATGCTATGAATTCCCGACAACAAATCATTTTGCAGATGGTCATCGATCAGGGGCGCGTGAGCGTCGTCGATCTCGCTAAAACGACAGGCGTTTCTGAAGTCACCATCCGTCAGGATCTGAATCTACTCGAAAAACAGAGCTACCTGCGTCGTGCGCATGGGTATGCGGTCCCGCTGGACAGCGAGGACGTAGAAACCCGCATGATGAATAACTATGCCCTCAAACGTGAGCTGGCTGAGTTTGCCGCGTCCTTAGTGAACAATGGCGAAACGGTCTTTATTGAGAACGGCAGTAGCAATGCCCTGCTGGCCCGCACCCTGGCCGAGCAAAAAGACATCACCATCATTACCGTCAGTAGCTATATCGCTCACTTGTTGAAGGAGACACGCTGCGAGGTCATCCTGCTGGGCGGTATCTATCAGAAAAAAAGTGAGAGCATGGTCGGCCCGCTGACGCGTCAGTACGTTCAGCAGGTGCATTTCAGCAAGGCCTTCATCGGTATTGACGGCTGGCAGCCCGAAACCGGCTTTACCGGTCGGGATATGATGCGTTCAGACGTTGTGAACGCGGTACTGGAAAAAGAGTGTGAGGCAATCGTGCTGACCGACAGTTCAAAATTTGGCGCGGTCCATCCTTATACAATGGGGCCAATATCCCGGTTCAGCCGCGTAATTACCGATGACCGTCTGAGCGAAGCACATCGGAATAAACTCCAGGAAGACGGACTTATCGTCGACATTATTAAAAAACCCGCCTGAGTCCGCGAGCGCCTGAATTTCAGGCGCCTCTTAACCTCTCTCTGAGAGGAATCCTAACCCCCCTTTAAGAGTTTTTACCTGTTTAACTGATCCTGAAGACGTAAAATTAATGTTAGCGATATAACAGGAAGTGACTATCACCTGCGTGATGACGTAACACCTGCGCGACCAGCTTTCACGGAGAACAGAATTTAAGTATTCGTTTAGTCTATACTTAAAGCGTGCATCTTTCCGTGAATCGATAATTCAGGAGAAAGTATTATGACCTTAACCAGCAAAAAATTAGCCGCCGCTGTTCTGGCAATCACTGTAGCAATGTCCCTGAGCGCATGCTCTAACTGGTCTAAACGTGACCGTAACACCGCTATTGGTGCCGGTGCTGGTGCACTGGGTGGTGCAGTATTAACAGACGGTAGTACGCTGGGTACATTAGGTGGTGCTGCTGTTGGTGGTATTATCGGTCACCAGGTCGGCAAATAATTATTATACGCCCTGATGGGCATCGCGATATTTATCGCATTTCAGGTCTGACTTACGCACGTATAAAACAAGAGCCACGGTAAATACCGTGGCTCATTTATTTTAGCCGCCCGCCAGCTTTACTTTCATCCCTTTGGCTTCGAGATGCGATTTAATGACATCGCGTTTATCACCCTGGATTTCGATTATCCCGTCTTTGACGGCACCGCCGCAGCCACATTTCTTTTTCAGTTCAGCCGCCAGTTTCGCCAGTTCTGCATCATCCAGATCGATACCCGTGATAAGGCAAACACCCTTACCTTTACGCCCGCTGGTCTGGCGCTGGATACGGACAACACCGTCGCCCTTCGGGCGCTCTGCTTTCGCTTTCGATTCATCAATGCGCCCGGTTTCGGTTGAATAGACCAGACGGCTGTTTGAGTCGGTCATTACGCCCCCTTTTTCAGTGATGCGTTGATAGCCTTAAGCGTCTCTGCCGGATTAGCAGATTGTGTCACCGGACGGCCGATGACCATGTAATCCACGCCTGCCGCCAGCGCCTGCTCGGGGGTCATAATACGGCGCTGATCGCCAGCCTCGCTACCCGCTGGGCGAATACCCGGCGTGACCAGTTTGAAATTCTGGCCCAGCTCCGTTTTGAAACGCACCGCTTCCTGCGCGGAACAGACTACACCGTCCAGGCCGCAATTCTGCGTCAGCCGCGCAAGACGCTCTGCATGTTCAGCCGGTGACAACGTCACACCGAGGTCACGCAGGTCATTTTCGTCCATGCTGGTCAGCACCGTTACCGCAATCAATAAGGGGGCGTCGCTACCAAACGGCAGAAGCGCTTCACGCGCGGCTGTCATCATTCTCGCCCCACCCGATGCATGCACGTTAACCATCCATACACCCAATTCAGCAGCCGCGGCAACGGCGTGCGCCGTGGTGTTTGGAATATCATGGAATTTGAGGTCGAGGAAAACGTCAAAACCGCGCTGTTGCAGATCGCGTACGATTTGCGGTCCAAATAACGTAAACATCTCTTTGCCCACTTTAAGGCGACAGTCGCGAGGGTCAATACCGTCGACAAAAGCCAGAGCAGCGTCACGTTTATTGTAATCAAGAGCAACAACAACAGGAGAATCAGTAACTACGCGGGAAGTGGAGGAAGTAACAGACGTCATGACCAGCCCTTTTCGTCTATGGGCGCGCAGCGGCGCGGAACAGATAAACGGCGTGCATTCTACCTGCCAGCGCCACAAATTGACAGGATCGTTTTATTCCCTGCCAGGCTGGCAAACCGCACGATGCTGAATGGGACTGTAAAAAGTGATAAGTATGTTGTAACTAAAGTGAGGTGTTTTAAAAAAAATTACTGCCCATCGAGACCGCGAATGGGCTTGATGGTTGACCAGGCCCGGCACGAAGGACAGTGCCAGTACAGCGTATACGCGGTAAAACCACACTTCTGACAGCGGTAGCGCGGCTTGCTACGCACCTGTTCGCCCACCATGTCACGCAGCACCATCAGGCTCTCTTTAGCACGCCCTTCTTCTGCGTCGTTCAGGTGGTAATCCATCAGCTTATGGAAAACCCGCATGGTAGGATGACGCTGCAGCTGACGCGTAATATAAACCTGCGCCGTGTCGCTGCCCTCATGCTGCTCCACTACGTCGGAAAGCATCAGCTCCGCAGTGGCTCCGGTGTTCTCTTCCACGCAGCGGCGCAGGAACGCGACCCACTCATCCTGTTTACCCAGCTGTTGATAACAGGTCTGCAGCATTTCAAGGGTTTCACTGACCAGCTCTTTGTCCTGATCAATGACGCGCAGCAGGCTTTCAACGGCTTTGGCATAGTCGCCACTTGCCATAAACACGCGCCCCATCATGATGGAAATACGCGCGCTGTTGCGGTCTGCGGCGGCCCCTTTCTTCAGCAACGCCATGGCTTTGTCCATGTCGTCGTTCCCCATCTGTTGCAGGGCCAGTTCGCAGTAGAAATGGGCTATCTCGACGCGCTGTTTGTCTTTACCCAACTTAACCAGACGTTCAGCGGTATCAATGGCTTTCTGCCAGTCGCTGGTGGCCTGGTAAATCTGCAGCAGCTGCTGCAGCGCACCTATGCGGAAATCTGTTTCATCCACCAGTTGCGAGAACATGTCTTCCGCACGGTCATACAACCCTGCCGCCATGTAGTCGCGGCCCAGCTGTTGTACTGCCAGCAGGCGCTGATCGTAAGTTAACGAGGCGCTTTCCATGAGGGTCTGGTGAATACGAATGGCACGGTCAACCTCGCCGCGCGAGCGGAACAGGTTGCCCAGGGTCAGGTGTGCTTCAACGGTGCCTGTGTCCTCTTTTAACATGTCGAGGAACAGGTCGACCGCTTTGTCCTGTTGATTGCTCAGGAGGAAGTTCACCCCTGCAACGTAGTCGCGGGAGAGTCGGTTCGCCTCATCCTGTTTTGTTTGTTGCGCACTTCTGCGGCCCATATACCAGCCATAGGCAGCGGCTACAGGCAAAAGCAGAAACAACAACTCCAGCATATTCGATTATTCCTTGACGACCGGCACACCAGAGCTTTCCGGGATGTCGGACGCAGGCGCAATTTGATGTTCGAGGCGTTTAATTTTACGTTCAGCGCGCGCAAGCGAAACACGTACTTTTAACCAGAACAGACCGCAAACCAGCCAGCCGATGGCGAAACCCGCTGCGAACAAGACCGCCAGCAGGCTCGAAACCCGATACTCGCCCTGCGCCAGCAGATAGTTAAACGTCACCTGTTGATCGTTTTGTGCACCCAATGTGACTGAAATGACAAAAATCGCCAATACCAGTAAGAAAATGAGTAAATATTTCACATTACTTCCCGTTATGTGGTTCAAGCGAATAAAGTGTGTTCAACTTACCGCAATCAGCCTTATAAACTACCATTTTAGCGACGGGCGCGAAACGGAAAAAGTGACGCGCCCGTCATGGATTTATGGGCTGAATGCGCAAAATCAACCTTCAGACGCCACTGTGCTCCCTTTCGGCGATCTCTTCTTTCTCTTCCGGCGGCGGCGTTAACGGACCGCAGAGTCGTTCAGCCAGCCAGGTGGCAAGGGTAACAAGCAGCCATGAAATGAGCGTCGCCACCACTAAATCGCGTGGCCAGTGCATGCCCAGCAGTAGACGGCTCCCCATCACCCCCGTCGCCCAGACCAGTAAAATGGCGATAGTGACAGTCCGACGCCGCGGCCATAAAAGGCCGACGGCAAGAAGTGCCCAACTGGCGGCGAACATGGTGTGCCCGGATGGAAACGCAAAGCCGGTCTCTTTTTGCCAGTGTTTACGTAAAAACGTCGGGATATCCTGCTGTTCCGCAAGCTGTTCTTTCACCAGCGCACCGCGATCTTTACGTTTTAAATTGTAGAACTCATTCACCGGAACATGATGCGTTTTTTCCAGCCAGACCACAAAAGGCCGCGGCTCCTGCACATGGCCTTTCACCCAGGATTTTACCCCCTGGCCAACAAGGATCGCCCCACCGAGGATAGCAAAGAGCACCAGCGCTGCGCGGAGACGAAAGCGCAGGCACCACAAAAACCAGGCGCAAAGCACTACATGAGTAATGATGCCCCATGGCTGGGTGACCGTCTCTGTTATCCAGTATAACGTTTTCAGCCACAGGGTATTGTGCCCGGGCTGCCACATCCAGCCTGATACCCAAACGGCTAATGGCATAATCAACAATATGGCCGCACCTGCTGCCGTTCGTCTGGCGATTGAAAGCATGTCTTCTCCTTTTTCGCTAAGCGTCACAATCATAACTGAAATTCATCCGACGGGTGGATATGTCGGATCGTGCGTTTAACGTTCGTATAGCATGGCAGCCATTAGGCGAACCTGCTGAGCTTGTGGCAAAATGAACGGATACAGAAAGCAAAAACAGGCGGAAGACACGAAACGTGTCAGCCTACTCTGGAGAATCACATGCAGCTTAAACGTGTGGCAGAAGCCAAACTGCCAACCCCATGGGGCGATTTCCTGATGGTGGGATTTGAAGAACTGGCGACCGGACAGGATCACGTCGCGCTGGTGTACGGCGACATTTCAGGACAAACCCCGGTACTTTCTCGCGTTCATTCGGAGTGTCTGACCGGCGATGCGTTGTTCAGCCTGCGCTGTGATTGCGGTTTCCAGCTGGAGGCAGCGCTCTCTCATATTGCCGAAGAGGGTCGCGGTGTGCTGCTTTATCACCGCCAGGAAGGGCGCAATATTGGCCTGCTGAATAAAATCCGCGCCTACGCGCTGCAGGACCAGGGGTACGACACGGTAGAAGCAAACCACCAGCTCGGCTTCGCTGCCGATGAGCGCGATTTCACGCTGTGTGCGGATATGTTTAAGCTGCTGGGCGTGGATGAAGTACGCCTGCTGACTAACAACCCGAAAAAAGTCGAAATTCTGACCGAAGCGGGGATCAATATCGTTGAGCGCGTACCGCTCATTGTGGGACGTAACCCAAAAAACGCGCACTACCTCGATACCAAAGCCGCCAAAATGGGGCATCTGCTGAGCGAGTGATCGCAAAGTGCCCGGCAACGCCCTCGCGTGCCGGGCTGGCTCCATCAGTCCAGCATCTTACGAATCACGTAATGTAGAATGCCGTCGTTCTGGTAATAGGTGAGTTCTGTTGCCGTATCGATACGACACCGGCAGTCGAGCACCTCTGTTTTACCGTCTGCGCGCGTTAATTTCACCGGCACCGTTTTACCCGGCTGCAGATTTTGCAGGCCGCTGATGTCAATCAGCTCTTCCCCGGTGAGTCCCAGCGTTTTACGGGTGACGCCCTGCGGGAATTCGAGTGGCAGGATCCCCATCCCTATCAGGTTTGAACGGTGGATACGTTCAAACGATTCGGCAATCACCACCCGAACCCCAAGCAGACGCGGGCCTTTCGCCGCCCAGTCACGGCTGGAGCCAGAGCCGTACTCTTTCCCGGCGATAACCGCCAGCGGCGTGCCTTCCTGCTGGTATTTGACGGCGGCGTCATAAATTGAGATCACGTCGCTCCCCGGCAAATGTCGCGTCATGCCCCCTTCCACGCCCGGCACCATTTCATTGCGGATACGGATATTGGCAAACGTGCCGCGCATCATCACTTCATGGTTACCACGACGCGAGCCGTAGGAGTTGAAATCCCGGCGCTCCACGCCCCGGCTCTGCAGGTAACGGCCTGCTGGACTGTCGGCTTTGATGCTTCCCGCTGGCGAAATGTGGTCCGTGGTGACAGAGTCTCCCAGCATCGCCAGTATGCGCGCGCCGTGGATATCCTGCAGCGGTGCAGGTTCAGCCAGCATCTCATCGAAGAACGGCGACAGGCGGATATAGGTCGAATCATCCTGCCAGTCATAGGTATCTGAACCCACGACGTCGATGGCCTTCCATTCCGGCGTACCTTCAAATACCTCCGCATACTCTTTGCGGAACATTTCGGTAGAAACTTTCTCTACGGCCAATGCAATTTCCCGGGCAGATGGCCAGATATCCTTCAGATAGACCGGATCATTCTTGCGATCGTGGCCAATCGGATCGGTGACCAGGTTGATATTCATATTCCCGGCCAGAGCGTATGCCACAACCAGCGGTGGAGACGCCAGCCAGTTGGTCTTGACCAGCGGATGAATACGGCCTTCAAAGTTTCGGTTACCGGAGAGAACGGCCCCGACGGTGAGATCGCCCTGCTTGATCGCCATTTCAATCGGTTCAGGTAACGGACCCGAGTTCCCGATACAGGTGGTGCAACCATACCCCACCAGGTTAAAGCCCAGCTCATCCAGATACGGCGTTAATCTGGCCTGTGCAAGGTAATCTGAAACCACTTTGGAGCCCGGTGCCAGAGAGGCTTTTACCCACGGCTGTGGCTTAAGCCCCAGCTCTACCGCTTTCTTCGCCAGCAGACCGGCGGCCATCAGCACGCTGGGGTTCGACGTGTTTGTACAGGAGGTTATGGCTGCAATGACAACCGCACCATCCGGAAGCTGATACTGATGTCCGTTCAGGACATAGTCGATTGGGCGGTGGTCTTTTTTCGCCGTGTTTACCTCCAGTTCATTACTGGCGGCAAAGGCTTTCGGTACGTCACTCAACGCCACCCGATCCTGTGGACGTTTTGGCCCCGCCAGGCTCGCCTCGACGGTTCCCATATCCAGTTCAAGTGTGCTGGTAAATACCGGTTCATCGCCCGGGTTACGCCACATCCCCTGCGCTTTGGTATACGCTTCAACCAGCGCCACCTGCTCTTCGCTACGGCCACTCAGGCGCATATATTCCAGCGTGACAGTATCGATGGGGAAAAAGCCGCAGGTTGCGCCATACTCCGGCGCCATGTTGGCGATGGTGGCACGGTCGGCAAGCGGTAATGAATCCAGCCCGTCACCGTAGAATTCGACAAATTTACCCACCACACCATGCTTACGCAGCATCTGCGTAACGGTAAGTACCAGGTCGGTGGCGGTAATGCCTTCCGACAGTTTGCCGGTAAGCTTAAAGCCCACCACATCAGGGATCAGCATCGATACCGGCTGGCCAAGCATGGCCGCTTCGGCTTCAATTCCGCCAACGCCCCAGCCCAGAACGCCCAGGCCGTTAATCATGGTGGTGTGCGAATCGGTGCCCACCAGAGTATCCGGATAGGCCACCCACTCTTTATCCTGCAATTCACTCCAGACCGCTTTGCCCAGGTATTCAAGATTCACCTGGTGGCAGATACCCGTACCGGGCGGAACGACGCTAAAGCGGCTAAAGGCCTGCTGCCCCCACTTCAGAAAGACGTAACGTTCGTGGTTACGCTCCATTTCCAGACGTACGTTTTCGCCAAAGGCATCGTCGTCACCAAAGTGGTCCACGGTGACAGAGTGGTCGATAACGAGATCAACGGGAGAGAGCGGATTTACTTTAGCGGTATCGCCGCCAAGGCGCTTCACCGCTTCGCGCATTGCCGCAAGGTCAACCACAGCAGGGACCCCGGTAAAGTCCTGCATCAGGACCCTTGCCGGTCGATAGGCAATTTCTCTGTCAGCATGGGCATGCTTAAGCCACCCTGCCAGTGCCTGGATATCTTCAAGGGTGACGGAATCACCATCCTGCCAGCGTAAGAGGTTTTCCAGTAAAACTTTCAAGGACTTGGGTAAACGCGAAATGTCCCCAAGCGTCCTGGCTGCCAGCGGCAGGCTGTAGTAGTGCCAGGTTTTATTTTCTGCCTGTAATGTGTCCTTACTGGCTTCGCGTAGGGTTACCGACATAAGCTCCTCCTTAATTACAGAGATGTCCTGACAATCATCAGGGCTGTAATTAAAGATAACACAAAGATGTCGTAACGTTTTGATAACAACCCGAAATGATAAATCCAGGAATGTTCCAGTGCGGGGGAGAAAACAAAAAACCCCGCCGTAGCGAGGTTTTACGATTTAGTGGAGGGCCAGCCAGATAAGCTGTGACCAGAACAGAATCGACGCGGAAAAAACGCCGAGCCATGACCAGTATTTCATAGACATCATGTTATTCATCATAGGGACACCAGGCATTATTTATTAAAGGTTCCGAGGTCTGCCCTCAGTTCAATATTGCTGATGTGTATTTATTAAAGAGTACAAATGCATTGAGCCTTTATTCAGACTATTTGCATCATTACGCAATTAAGTAAATTATTGTTTTTTGGGTTCGTCTTCTGCGAACACATCAATAAACGCTTGCTGTTGCGGCGTCAGTTTCCAGGACGCGGGTACGGCAGTGGCAGGTGCTTTGCGCACTTTGTGGCCCCTGTCACGAAGCTGACACATCTGTTTAACTGTTTCTGTACGTACCGTCACTGCCATATTCAACCCCAATAGTTCCAGGCCAGGAAAGCAACCACCACCCAAAACAAGGCGGAGACGAGAAAGACCGCCAGCCAGGCTTTACGCTTGAGCGCAGGATCCCTTTGCGGTTCTTCACTTCCTGAAGGCATTGCTAACCTCATACAATCGATATCGCTTATCATTTAGAGACCAAACAATTGGTACAATTAATCATCTGTTGAGATAAATCCTAAAGAAACTTTAGCCGAAAAGCCAGTGAATTTACGTATCTATTGATGGGAAATATTCATTCTTTTGACCAGAAATAAATATTTGAAAGGAAATATTTGCGAAGCCAAAAATTAGTTCTACTTTTGTCGCCAATTCACGACATTATAACCACACTAAATAAATGGTTAATGACATTATACGGCAGTTAAGTGCAGATGATGATAATTCTAATTTAGCTTTGAGAGGTTATTTCGGTATCTTTCCTGGGCGGAAAGATACCGGGAGTGATTATTTTGCCGGAAGTTTGATGTCTTTAAACATCTCTTCGATATCTTCATTTGAACGTAATGCCACGGCCGTATCGACCACGTCGCGCGTTAAATGTGGGGCAAAGCGCTGAATAAAATCATACATATAGCTACGGAGGAAGGTACTGCGACGGAAACCAATCTTAGTGGTGCTATGGCTGAAAATATCATGCGCATCAAGACGCACGAGGTCAGGGTCAGATACGGGATCAACCGCCATGCTGGCAATCACCCCTACCCCCAGTCCAAGCCGCACGTAGGTCTTAATTACGTCAGCATCGGTTGCGGTGAAGACGATACGCGGCGTTAATCCTGCACGATTGAATGCAGTATCAAGCTCGGAGCGCCCGGTAAAGCCGAAGGTATACGTCACTAAGGGATATTGCGCCAGCTCTTCAATAGTGACCGACCCTTTACCGGCTAACGGGTGATCGGGCGTGACGACAATAGAACGGTTCCAGTGATAGCACGGCAGCATAACCAGATCGTCATACAGATGCAGCGCTTCGGTTGCGATAGCAAAGTCCGCATTACCCTTCGAAACCGCCTCAGCGATTTGCGTCGGCGAGCCCTGATGCATATGGAGAGAGACGCGTGGATAGCGCTCAATAAAGCCCTTAATAACGCCCGGCAGCGCATAGCGTGCCTGGGTATGGGTGGTGGCAATATACAGCGACCCTTTATCCGGCCAGGTATGCTCACCCGCCACCGATTTAATTGCGTCGACTTTAGAGAGAACCTCCCGCGCGATGCGGATAATCTCCTGCCCTGCTGGCGTCACCTGGGTGAGGTGTTTACCGCTACGAGCAAAAATCTGAATACCTAACTCATCTTCCAGCATGCGGACCTGCTTGCTGATACCCGGCTGAGAGGTATATAGCCCCTCAGCGGTAGAAGAGACGTTAAGGTTGTGGTTTACCACCTCAACAATATAACGAAGCTGCTGTAATTTCATGCCAGACCATCCGATTTAGCGCATGCGGTCAATCGCTTAAGACGATTTGATAATAAGAAAAGGGTTAACTATAACCACTATATCATTTATAGCCTGACTGTATAGTACGGAACAAAAAATAATAACAAGGTAATAAAAAAGGGCCGGAAGTCCGGCCCTTTCACAGGTAAGTTACGGTAAGGAAAGATTATTTCTTGCCTTCCACCCATTTGCCATCCACAAAGAATGCTGACCAGCCGGTTGCCTTGCCGTCTTTCTCCGCCGCAACATACTGCTGCTTCGTTTTACGGCTAAAACGCACAACGGTTTTATTGCCTTCCGGATCCTGCTGTGGCGCATCGGCCAGATAGCGCAGTTTCTCAGGCAGGCGGTCGCGGAAACGGTACAACTCTTCCACCAGTGGCGCGCGGGTTTCGCGCGATTTAGGGAAGGTGTTTGCCGCAAGGAACACGCCGGCAGCACCATCACGCAGCACGAAGTAAGCGTCGGACTTCTCGCACGGCAACTCTGGCAGCGGAACCGGATCTTCCTTCGGCGGCGCGACTTCACCGTTACGCAGGATTTTACGCGTGTTCTTACACTCGTCGTTGGTGCACGCCATGTACTTGCCGAAGCGCCCCATTTTCAGGTGCATCTCAGAACCACACTTCTCACACTCAACGATAGGACCGTCGTAACCTTTAATGCGGAACTCACCCTCTTCGATCTCATATCCATCGCAGGTCGGGTTATTACCGCAGACGTGCAATTTACGTTTTGGATCGATGAGGTAGCTGTCCATCGCGGTGCCGCATTTCTTGCAGCGACGTTTTGCACGCAGAGCGTTGGTTTCCGCATCATCACCTTCCAGCACGTTGAGCACTTCGTTCTCAGGTACCAGGTTAATGGTGGTTTTGCAGCGTTCTTTCGGCGGCAGCGCGTAGCCAGAACAGCCGAGGAAAACGCCGGTAGTGGCAGTACGGATCCCCATTTTACGACCGCAGGTTGGGCAGTCGATGCTGGTCAGGACCATCTGATTCGGCAGCATGCCGCCCTCTTCAGGATCTTTTTCCGCTTTTTCAAGCTGGTTGGTAAAGTCGCTGAAGAAGCTGTCGAGAACCTTTTTCCACTCGGCCTGATGGCTGGCAACCTGATCGAGGCTGTCTTCCATTTGCGCGGTGAAGTCGTAGTTCATCAGTTCGCGGAAGTTGGCTTCCAGGCGGTCAGTGACGATCTCACCCATTTTTTCCGCATAGAAACGACGGTTTTCAACACGAACGTAACCGCGGTCCTGAATGGTCGAAATAATCGACGCATAGGTGGACGGACGGCCAATACCGCGTTTTTCCAGCTCTTTAACCAGAGACGCTTCGCTGAAACGCGCTGGCGGCTTGGTGAAGTGCTGGGCAGGCACGAGATCAACCAGAGAGAGCTCATCCCCTTTGTTTACCGCAGGCAGGGTTCTGTCTTCATCACCCTTACGTAGCGCAGGCATCACTTTAGTCCAGCCATCGAAGCGCAGGATACGGCCACGCGCTTTCAGGCGGAAATCACCCGCACCAACGGTCAGCGTGGTGGAGTCATACTGTGCTGGTGTCATCTGACACGCCACGAACTGACGCCAGATAAGCTGATACAGCTTCTGGGCATCGGCTTCCATATCTTTCAGCGATTCGGCTAACACGGAGACGTCAGAAGGACGAATGGCTTCGTGCGCTTCCTGTGAGTTCTCCTTGCTGGCGTACTGGTTTTCACTCGCTGGCAGGTATTTCTTACCGAAGTTGTCACTGATGTAGCCGCGCACCATGTTGACGGCATCCTGGCTCAGGTTTGTCGAGTCAGTACGCATATAGGTGATATAACCCGCTTCATACAGACGCTGGGCCATCATCATGGTTTTCTTCACGCCATAACCCAGGCGCGTGCTCGCAGCCTGTTGCAGCGTAGACGTAATAAACGGTGCGCCAGGTTTGCTGCTGGTCGGTTTGTCTTCACGCTCCAGAACCTGGTAGCGCGCTTTTTCCAGCAGCGCCACGGCAGCCATGGTCTGCTCACGGTTTTCAGGACGGAACGGTTTGTCATTCTGATGACTCACCTGCAGCGGCAGCGCATCTCCACCCGGCGTGGTGACATTGGCATCCACTTCCCAGAACTCTTCCGGGACGAAGGCTTTGATCTCACGCTCGCGTTCAACAACCAGACGCACAGCAACGGACTGCACACGCCCTGCGGACAGACCGCGGGCAATCTTTTTCCACAGCAGTGGAGAGACCATGTAACCCACGACACGGTCCATAAAACGGCGTGCCTGCTGCGCGTTTACGCGGTCGATGTTCAGTTCACCCGGCTTCTCAAACGCCTGGCGAATCGCATTCTTCGTAATTTCGTTAAACACTACACGGCTGTAGCGTTTGTCGTCACCCCCGATCACTTCCCGCAGGTGCCAGGCAATGGCTTCCCCTTCGCGGTCAAGGTCGGTTGCGAGATAAATGTGGTCTGCTTTTTCAGCAAGCTGCTTCAGCTCGTTAACGACTTTTTCTTTGCCGGGCAGCACTTCATAGTGTGCATCCCAGTTATGCCATGGGTTAACACCCATACGGTTGACAAGCGCGCTACGTTCATCCTTTTTAGGCTTTTTAGCCCCTTTGGTGGAGGTAGAGTCTGCGCTCTTTTTGCTGGCTGAGCCACTGGTCGGCAAATCGCGGATGTGACCGACGCTGGACTTAACCACGTAGTCATTACCCAGATACTTATTGATCGTTTTGGCTTTTGCCGGGGACTCAACGATGACGAGAGCTTTACCCATATTCACCTTTACCTAATTTAATTCTTCCAGGAATACGCCGCATGTTGATTTCCCTTCCACTGACGACGAGCCATTGATATTGCGACTGCGTCAGGGGATATCAACCCCTTTGTCTTACTGAACGTCATAGCGTTAACGCCCAGGTGATTGAGTTATCGGGTATTTTTCTCACATCGGATGTAATTCGTGACGAATTCCCGGTCGAATGTCAAGCAATTCTGTTGCCAGAATGACGAAAGCGCACACTCTACCTGATAAAATTCGTTACGCAACTTTATTAGCATGCAAAAGCAAATCCTGCCAGCCAGGTCACGGCACCTTACCCCCTCACATTACAAGGAAAATTTGCCCCCAAAGCGCCCCCGGCGTAGACTATTGTCACTGTTTAAGGAGTGGATTATGCAGAATACAACCCAACCCATTGATCGAGCCTCTCTGCTTATCGAAGCAAATAAGCTGATTCGTGACCATGAAGACACCCTGGCGGGCATTGAAGCGACCGGCGTGGAACAACGTAACGGCGTGCTGGTATTCAGCGGCGAATACTTCCTTGACGAACAAGGGTTACCCACCCCGAAAAGCACCGCCGTGTTCAATATGTTTAAATACCTGGCGCACACGCTTTCAGAGAAATATCACCTGGTCGATTAACGCAAAACGCGAGGCACTGGCCTCGCGTTTTTGTTTACAGCAGCGGTTTTTGTCCGCGTTGCAACCAGCGGAGTAGCAGGCGATCCGCGCTTTCGGCCGCGCTGTTCGTAAAGCGGTCAAGCAGTCGCTTACGCTGGGTAAAGCGCACGCCAACCAGTTCGCGCCCTTCCATCAGATTCAACAGCAGGTCGTCACTGGTGCCCACTTCATCCACCAGCCCTTTTTCCTGCGCCTGCGTACCGTACCAGTGCTCCCCAGTTGCCACCTGGTCAATATCAAGCGCCGGGCGCATACGGTGCACAAAGTCTTTAAAGAGGTGATGGGTTTCATTGAGATCTTCACGGAATTTCTGCCGTCCTTCTTCCGTGTTCTCCCCCAGCAGCGTCAGGGTACGTTTGTACTGACCCGCCGTATGCAATTCAATGTCGATCTCTTTGCTTTTCAGGAAGCGGTTAAAGTTCGGGATTTGCGCAACCACCCCGATGGAGCCAATAATAGAAAACGGCGCCGCAACAATTTTATCCGCCACGCAGGCCATCATATAGCCACCGCTCGCCGCGACTTTGTCCACCGCAACCGTCAGCGGGATCTGTTTTTCACGCAGACGCTGTAGCTGCGAAGCCGCCAGCCCATAACCATGAACGACCCCACCCGGACTCTCAAGACGGACAACCACCTGATCCTGCGGTTTAGCCACGGCAAGCACGGCGGTGACTTCTTCACGCAGGGAAGAGACTTCATGGGCATCCATGCTGCCTTTAAAATCGAGCACATAGACACGCGGGATTGAGGTTTCCTCCGGCGCGTTAAGCTTCGCTTTGGCTTTTGCCGCTTTGGCGTCCTGCTTATGCTTTTTCTTCTGCGCTTTGTGCCACAGTTTCTGTTGATGGCTGTCAAGCAGGGCCAGCGACATCTCTTCCTGCATCTCTTTATACTGCTCGCTCAGGCGGGTAATGCGTAACTCACCACGCTGACGTTTGCGCTGCGTCAGGTTAACAATCAGAACGGCCACTACCGCAATGGCAATCACCACCGTCGCGATCTTTGCCAAAAACAACCCATATTGAGAAAGTAATTCCACGCGTTCCACCTTGATTTAACCACGAATCTTTCACGGCAGTGTACAACAGCCCTGCCCATGCGTCTCGCTCGTGACATTACCTCTGCGAGCCGTCTTCAGGAATCCCCCGATTCTGGTTTAAATATTTGCAAATTGTTAATTTTACAGCGATGCGTCCTGTAGACTGATTGAATTCTCATGCTAATTCGGGCATAAAGCCGAAAAGTCACACAATAAGGCGTCTTTGCATCACTGTGCGCCGAGGAGTCACCGTGCATTATCAACCGCAAAAAAATCTGCTGCAGAACCGCATCATTCTGGTCACTGGTGCCAGCGATGGTATTGGCCGCGAAGCGGCACTGACCTACGCTGACTATGGCGCGAGCGTAATTCTCATTGGCCGTAACGAAGAAAAACTCAAAGGAGTGGCTCAGGAGATTGACGCCGCCGGTGGCATTCCTGCCCGCTGGTACACGCTGGATCTGCTCACCTGTACCCCTGAAACGTGCCAGGAGCTTGCCCACCGCATCAGCACCCACTACCCACGGCTGGATGGCGTACTGCACAATGCCGGCTTGCTTGGGGAGGTTCGCCCGATGGATGAACAGGATCCTGAGATCTGGCAACAGGTCATGCAGGTCAATATCAACGGCACCTTTTTCCTGACCCAGGCACTGCTTCCTTTATTACTCAAATCTGATTCCGGTTCGCTGGTATTCACCTCCTCCAGCGTAGGGCGCGAAGGCCGCGCAAACTGGGGGGCGTATGCGGTCTCAAAATTCGCGACCGAAGGGATGATGCAGGTGCTGGCGGAGGAGTATCAGAGCCGTCATCTGCGCGTGAACTGCATTAACCCAGGCGGAACGCGTACCAAAATGCGCGCCAGCGCCTTCCCGACGGAAGATCCGCAGAAGCTTAAAACCCCGGCAGATATTATGCCGCTCTATCTCTGGCTGATGGGCGATGATAGCCGCCGTAAAACAGGGATGACCTTTGATGCCCAGCCAGGCCGTAAACCCGGGATTTCGCAATGAGTGAAGAACGTCACCAGCAACGTCAGCAGCGCCTGAAAGAACAGGTTGATGCCCGTGTCGCCGCTGCGCAGGATGAACGCGGGATCATCATCGTGTTTACCGGCAACGGCAAAGGCAAAACCACCGCTGCCTTTGGTACCGCCACGCGCGCCGTTGGTCACGGGCAGAAAGTGGGTGTCATTCAGTTCATTAAAGGGGAATGGCCCAACGGTGAACGTAACTTACTTGAACAGCACGGGGTTGAGTTCCAGGTGATGGCGACAGGCTTTACGTGGGATACCCAAAACCGGGAAACCGACACCGCGGCCTGCCTCGCGGTATGGGAGCATGCAAAACGAATGCTGGCAGACCCGGCCCTGAACATGGTGTTACTGGATGAGATCACCTACATGGTCGCCTACGACTATCTGCCGCTGGACGCCGTACTGGAGGCACTCAGGAATCGCCCGGCACATCAGACGGTGATCGTCACAGGCCGCGGCTGTCATCGGGATATTCTGGAATTAGCGGATACCGTCAGCGAATTGCGTCCGGTTAAACATGCTTTTGATGCCGGTATCAAAGCGCAAATCGGCATTGATTACTGATAAAAAAGCCCGGTGATATTAACCGGGCTTTTATTTTTAACCGTTGTTATTACGGCTGCCAGCGCGGCGATTATTGTTCACCTGGCTGTGGCGTTTCACCGCACGACGGATCTGGTTCGCCTTCATGCGACGACGATCTTTCTCCACCGCCACTTTGGAGGTGGTTTCTGGCGCCAGTCCCACCAGTTCACGCAGGTAGTTGGTCTGCGTCAGGTCCAGTTCGGTATAGCCACCACGTGGCAGACCTTTTGGCAGCAGAATATCGCCGTAACGGACACGGATCAGCCGGCTAACCTGCACGCCCACCGCTTCCCACAGACGACGAACCTCACGGTTACGGCCTTCGGTCAGGGTAACGTTGTACCACTGGTTGATCCCTTCACCACCGGTAAATTTGATGGTTTTGAACGCTGCAGGACCGTCTTCCAGCTGAACGCCACGCGACAGATCGCGCAGTTTGTTCTCATCAACCTGGCCGAACACGCGTACGGCGTATTCGCGTTCCACTTCACGACTTGGGTGCATCAGACGGTTTGCCAGCTCACCATCCGTTGTGAATAGCAGCAGACCGCAGGTGTTCACATCCAGACGCCCCACGGCAATCCAGCGTGCGCCACGCAGTTTAGGCAGACGGTCAAATACCGTCGGGCGACCTTCCGGGTCGTTGCGCGTACACAGTTCACCTTCCGGCTTGTAGTACGCCAGCACGCGGCAGATCTGCTCAGCAGATTCTTTAACCGAGATAAGATGACCGTCGATACGGATTTTAAGCCCCGGCACGATTTCTACGCGGTCACCGAGCGTGGCGATTTTACCGTCCACACTCACGCGTCCGGCTTCAATAATGGCTTCGATTTCACGGCGTGAGCCGTGGCCGGCACGCGCCAGCACTTTCTGTAACTTCTCGCTCATTGAGCTTCCTCAGGTGTCGCCTTCACAGGCGTCTGGTATACTTTCTAAAACAACGAGTTAGCTAAAACATCAAGTTAACTCACTGATCTGTAACTATTTTATGGTACACAGCATGGCAAACAAGGTGTCACACAAGCTGTCACACACAATGATTCGTGGGCGCACATACTACACTAACTTTAGACTAAATGATTCAACAAGTTTTGTGCGTCTGAGTCTCGGTACTGATAGCCGAAAGCAAGCAGAAGTGATCATGAATCAGATCCGCCCTTTCATTCCCCTTGTGCAGAATGGAACGATGAGCCTCGAAGAGTTCAAACGCAAAATGCAAGGCTACCGAGCCGCCACTAAGCAGGACTTTGACAACTATCTTCTACATGCACTCGAAAGAGATATTGCAGAGGTGGAGCGTCTGCCGGAGTTAGGACAGTGGCACAGAAACATTAATCCTGATTCTCCATTATCGGCTTCTGATACGGTTGAAGCCGCACAAGGCTATTCGGAAGCTCACTTCCAACGCATGGTTAATGGTAGCGATCAGACAGCAAACGAAGTGCTTGCAAGTCTTCATATGAAGAAACTTGAACTTTCCAAGGGTGATTTGCCCCTTGCGAATCAAGTAGGTGCTGCACTTGATATGAGCCGTGCGACCGTCGCGCAAGCCTATGAAGCATTCTATTCGAAAGATTTGCTGCGATACCGCCAACTCATTGCAACACTGCAAAATCAGTTAGAAGAGCAGAAACTGAAATCTTCACCGCAAAGTATTGTTGAAACAAGCCAGGCTTTTTCAACGGAAGTTAAAGCAAGCGCAAGCCAGGCAATCAAACTTTCCGAAGCATGGACGCAGTATGTTGAAGAAAAAGGTCAAAAATGGCGTGCAGGCATCACTAACGAGAACCAGCGTTTCTTTGATGTGCTGATTTACGTTATTGGTGATAAACCGATTGATCGGGTTACTAAGCAAGATATTCGTGAAGCGCTGAAAGTGACCGAAAACTTACCGACTCGGACTAAGCTGCCATACAAGCGCCTATCTTTGCCTGAATGCATTGATTATGACGTACCAGAGGAAGATCTGATCAGTAGCCAGCATGTTGAAAAACATCTCAAGATCTGGCGCTCACTTTTTAAAACTTACCTCGTTGACACCAAAGACCTGTTAGAGAAATCCCCTACCGACGGAATCACATATGAGGTGAAGCCAAACCGGAGAGGCCATTTCAGCAACGCTGAGTTGAGTAAGCTTAAAACCAAGCTGTTCTCACTGGAAGATAACGATTGGCGCAAATGGTACTTCCTCACCCTCATTTATACTGGTGCTCGACGTGGCGAGATTGCCTCTATCAGAAAGCGGGACATCCGTTTAGATGAAGAAACTTCACGCTGGTACATTTATATAGAAGACGGGAAAACCGAACATGCCCAACGCCAGATACCACTCAATAAGGTTTTAGAGTCAGGTTTACTCAGTCTTGCCGATGCTCTTAACGATGGTGATCTGATTTTCAGTGGCTTGACCTGCTCCCCGTTGATTAGTACACCCCGATGTTAGTAATGTCTTCATAAGCCACATGAGGACATCCCCATGAAGAAGCGTTTTTCCGACGAACAGATCATCA
>NZ_JBMKHJ010000021.1:0-83052 GCF_049237265.1 Enterobacter cloacae complex sp. IR5384
AAGGCGCGGGAATAAAATCCCATTCAGACGCCGGATAGATTCAAGCAAGCCAACTTGTCGTCAAAATCGGTGTTGCAAAAACGGGAGTGACCATAGATTCCGTTTTCCCTGCTGACGCCGCTAATTGAAGCGTTTTATCAGCGCCACAGCGTGACCCGCCTGATTTTTATTAATGGTGTACTGGGCGGCTCCTGGGAGGCCTTGGTTCAGGGGAGGGCGGATATCATCGTCGGCGCATTACATGAACCTCCTCAACTGAGCGATTTTGGGTTTGCCCGCCTCGGGATACTTGAGCAAGTTTTCGCGGTTGCTCCGCATCATCCGCTGGCCCGGGAGCCTGAGCCCATTAACCGGCGCGTTATTAAAGGTTACCGTGCCATTGTGGTGGGCGACAGTTCACGGCCGGAATGTGCCGTATCGTCGCAGCTGCTTGATGAGCAGGAGGCCATTACCGTTTTTGATTTTAAAACCAAGCTGGAATTGCAAATCAGTGGGCTGGGTTGCGGCTATTTACCTCGCTATCTGGCGTAGCGATTTCTTGATAGCGGCGCGCTGATTGAAAAACAGGTCCTGGCTCAAAGCAGTAATGAATCTGTCTGGGTTGGCTGGAATGAACAAACGGCGGGGTTAGCCAGCGCCTGGTGGCGGGACGAAATTTTAGCAAATAGTGCTATCGCCGCTGTCTATACGCAGAGCAGCGTCCACAAATCAGCCAGTTAGCGCAGGAATATTTACAATGCCTTTGTAAAGTATTGCGTTTTGTATCTGATGTGGGGCAAAATGCGCCGCAGCAACCAAAGGAATAATCGACGATATAAAAGGCGTCGGTTATTTTTTTTTGCATGTATGAAACGAAACTAAAAACCAAGAGGCCGGGCTTCGTACCGGATAGATATTTACTAAAATCCGACAGTTGTTGTCGCTGAGGAAGAAAGAAATGGGGCAATTTTTCGCTTACGTGGCGGTTATCACCGTAAAGGAGAATAACTATGTCGCATAACGCAACTCCAAACACCTCTCGCGTGGAATTACGTAAAACACTTACGTTGATTCCGGTTGTTATGATGGGCCTTGCCTATATGCAACCAATGACGCTGTTCGATACATTCGGTATCGTATCAGGCCTTACTGACGGTCATGTGGCAACGGCGTATGCCTTTGCACTGGTCGCTATTCTCTTTACAGCGCTGAGCTACGGTAAACTGGTTCGCCGTTTCCCGTCTGCAGGCTCTGCCTACACCTATGCCCAGAAATCCATTAGCCCGGCGGTTGGCTTTATGGTGGGCTGGTCATCGCTGCTGGACTACCTGTTCATGCCGATGATCAACATTCTGCTGGCAAAAATTTACTTCGAAGCGCTGGTACCTTCCGTACCGTCGTGGCTCTTTGTTGTTGCGTTAGTGGCCTTTATGACCATCTCTAACCTGCGCAGCATTAAGACCGTGGCGAACTTCAACACCCTGATTGTTATTCTGCAAATGGGTATTGTTGCGGTTATTGTGGGTTTGATCATATACGGTGTTTCTCACGGTGAAGGCGCGGGCACGCTGGTCAGCTCTCGTCCGTTCTGGTCTGAAGGGGCACATGTGGTGCCGATGATCACCGGTGCGACTATTCTGTGCTTCTCGTTCCTGGGCTTCGACGGTATCTCTTCTCTGTCTGAAGAGACCAAAGATGCAGAACGCGTGATCCCACGAGCCATTTTCCTGACTGCGTTGATTGGTGGCATGATCTTCATTGGTGCCTCCTACTTCCTGCAGCTCTACTTCCCGGATATCTCTCGTTTCAAAGAGCCGGATGCTTCACAGCCTGAAATCATGCTGTACGTAGCAGGGAAAACCTTCCAGTGGGGCGTACTGATCTTCTCCAGCGTTACCGTTCTGGCTTCTGGTATGGCTGCGCATGCTGGGGTTTCTCGCCTGATGTATGTAATGGGTCGTGACGGTGTGTTCCCAACCCGTTTCTTCGGCTACGTTCATCCGAAATGGCGTACTCCGGCGTGGAACGTGCTGTTGGTTGGCGCAATCGCCCTGATGGCCATTAAATTTGACCTGGTGACGGCAACGGCACTGATTAACTTTGGTGCGCTGGTGGCCTTTACCTTTGTTAACCTCTCCGTGATCTCGCAGTTCTGGATCCGTGAGAAGCGCAACAAAACGCTGAAAGACCACTTCAATTACCTGGTTCTGCCAATGTGCGGTGCGCTGACGGTCGGTGCATTGTGGATTAACCTGGAAGAGAGCTCTATGATTCTGGGCCTGATCTGGGGTGGTATTGGTCTGGTTTACTTGGCCTGCGTGACGAAGAGCTTCCGTAACCCGGTTCCTCAGTACGAAGACGTTGCGTAATACCGTGTCGGGTGGCGGCTACGCTTACCCGACCGACAAAACCCGTAGGCCCGCGTAAGTGCAGCACCATCGGGCAAAAAAAACCGGAGACCATCGCCTCCGGTTTTTTTATCGTTGAATTTCAGACTATCTCTTGTACGTACTTGAACAGTGCTTTCAGCAGCGCCTGCTTCTCTTCATTCCCTTCGTATTGGCCATAAAGCATCTCCAGCTCCTGCGCATAGCCGTGCAGATATTCAGGCGTAAACACATTACGACGATGCTGCAGCCAGCGTTCCTGCTCAGCTTCATCCAGCGTGCCGGGATAGTTACGCGCGCGGTAGTTAAATATCAGCTTCTCAATGCGTTTATCCGCAAAGGTGATGTCCAGCGCGGGCAGGTTACGCGGTTCGGTTTGCAGGACGATGTTCATCGCAGCACGGTCGGCATCGCTGAAGAAGCCGTTATACAGCTGCGCATCCACATTTTCGGACGGCACGAATGGCTCGGCTTCGGCAAATATGGCGACGACTTTCTCGCGCACCTGCGGATTTTCGCGCAGTATTTTAAGGTTATCCAGGCAGTGCTGGCGGTTGATCCCGAGCCTGTCGGCATCTTCCGGGCGCAGCGTATTGGCCTGCGCCAGCACGGGACATTTATTGATATGCACCAGTTTGACCGGCACCGCGGGCAGGTCTCCCAGCGCATCTTTCGGGGTATAGAGGCGCTCACGCAAGGTATCGCTGTCGAGCTCCAGCAGCGGGGAGATATCCCCGGCTAAATCCACCATGATGACCGCGTTACGGTTATCCGGATGCCAGGCCAGCGGTGCCACCCAGCTGGTGTTGCCGCGCCAGGCACCAAACATGCCGGAGATATGCACCAGCGGTTTCATCTGCGGCACATCAATCAGCGTCATCAGTTTCTGCTTACTGCGATGACTCAACAGATACTCAAACAGGCGTGGTTGTGCGGTTTTAACGAGCTTCGCCATGGCAATGGTGGCGTAGACGTCGGCCATCGCGTCGTGGGCATTACTGTGCTCAATGCCGTTGGCGCGCGTCAGGTGCTCCAGCCGGAAGCTTGGCAATCCGTCTTCGTTCTCTGGCCAGTTAATCCCCTCCGGACGCAGCGCATAACAGGCGCGCATGATATCCAGCAAATCCCAGCGCGAATTGCGGTTCTGCCAGCTCCAGGCGTAGGGATCGTAGAAGTTGCGGTAGAAGATGTTGCGCGTCACTTCATCATCGAAACGGATATTGTTATACCCGACCACGCAGGTATGGGGAACGGTGAACAGATCGTGGATACGGCGGGCGAACTCTGCCTCGTTAACGCCTTTTTCCCGCGCTTCCTGGGGCGTTATCCCCGTGACCATGACCGCGCCGGGCTGCGGCAGGTAGTCATCGGCAGGTTTGCAGTAAAAGACCTCTGGCTCACCAATAATATTGAATTCGTCGTCAGTACGGATGGCGGCAAACTGCGCCGGTCGGTCCAGCGCCGGGTGGGTGCCAAAGGTTTCGTAGTCGTGGAATAAAAAAGTCGGGCGTGCGGCAGAGTCAGACACCAGTAATACCATCCTGTTAAAAAGTGACGTCACTATGGTAAACGATCGTGAGGGACAGACCGAATAAAAAGCGCCGTCATACCGCAAATTTGCGAGCGTGGTTCCGGGAAAAACATGCTTCCTGTCACATTTTTTTGCAATTAAGCCAGGTAACGACACCAGAACTCCCGTAAAAAGGTCATCGATTTTTAATGACCTGAGGATATACCGTTGAAACGCCGTCTGTTTATTGCTGTTTCTTTACTCGCTTCGAGTGTCTCATCTGCTTTTGCGGCCGATCCGCTGGATTTTTCGCCGCAGCCTCCGGCCATTCAGGCCAGCTCCTGGGTACTGATGGATTACACTACGGGTCAAATCTTAACGGCGGGCAACGAACATCAACAACGCAATCCGGCGAGTCTCACCAAGCTGATGACCGGCTACGTTGTTGACCGCGCTATTGATAGCCACCGCATTTCCCCGGATGACATTGTCACCGTCGGGCGCGACGCGTGGGCAAAAGGTAACCCGGTATTTGACGGTTCGTCACTGATGTTCCTGAAAGAGGGTGACCGCGTTTCTGTGCGCGACCTCAGCCGCGGTCTGATTGTTGATTCTGGTAACGACGCCTGTGTGGCGCTGGCGGATCACGTGGCCGGTGGCCAGCCGCAGTTCGTGAAGATGATGAACGACTATGTGCAAAAGCTGAATCTGCGCGATACGCACTTCGAAACCGTTCATGGTCTGGATGCCCCAGGCCAACACAGCTCCGCGTATGACCTGGCCGTGCTGTCCAGAGCCATCATCCACGGCGAGCCTGAGTTTTACCACATGTACAGCGAAAAGAGCCTGACCTGGAATGGGATCACGCAGCAAAACCGTAACGGTCTTCTCTGGGATAAGACCATGAACGTGGATGGTCTGAAAACGGGGCACACGTCAGGGGCCGGATTTAACCTGATTGCTTCCGCCGTGGACGGTCAGCGTCGCTTGATCGCCGTGGTGATGGGGGCTGACAGTCCGAAAGGGCGTGAGGATCAGGCCCGTAAACTGCTGCACTGGGGACAACAGAATTTTGATACCGTGCAGATCCTGCACAACGGTAAAAAAGTGGGCACCGAGCGGATCTGGTACGGCGATAAGGAACAGGTGAACCTGGGCACCGACCAGGATTTCTGGCTGGCATTACCGAAAGCAGAAGTACCGAACATCAAGGCAAAATACGTGCTGGATACAAAAGAGCTGGAAGCGCCGATAGCCGCCCATCAGCGGGTAGGCGAGATCCAGTTATACGACCGCGATAAAGTGGTCGCTCACTGGCCGCTGGTGACGCTGGAGCGTGTTGATAAAGGTGGCCTTTTCTCCCGTCTGAGTGATTATCTGCACCACAAAATCTAACCTTTCTGGGCAGACTGGCAGGGTTGCGAGTCTGCTCACATAATAAATACTCCTTGATTGCCGATTATAGAAATTCTGCTTTATAGTGTATAAATATACAGTGATAAACGGAGGCAGTATGGACTACAGCATCAGGCAGGAAAAGAAACGTAAGATTGCCGGTTTTCACCTGGTCGGGCCATGGGAACACACGGTAAAACAGGGCTTTGAACAGCTGGTCATGTGGGTCGATGGCCGACACATTCAGCCGCTGGAGTGGGTTGCGGTTTATTACGATAACCCGGACGAAGTCCCGGCAGAAAAATTGCGCTGCGATACGGCCGTTACGGTACCGGATGATTTCGTTATCCCGGAAAACAGCGAAGGGGTGATGATGACGGAAATTGCGGCCGGAGATTACGCCGTCGCGAAAGCACGTGTTGAAAACTACGACTTCGCCACGCCGTGGTACCAGTTCTTTAACTCCCTTTTGCAGGACAACAAATTCCAGATGGCTCTGAAACCGTGCTTCGAGCGCTATCTCAATGATGGCAACGCCGACGGGTACTGGGACATCGAAATGTTTATCGCCGTAGAGCATAAAGCGGGGTAGTCCTGTTAAATACAGGGTTTTTCAGCCGGGTGTGATCCGCCCGGCTGAAAACACAGTACAATTGTGATTTGCCGTGTAGCTGGAGAGCGGGTGTGCGTCCCGACAAATCATTAACGTCTTTTGAAATTCGGTTGTATAAACACTACCGCGTGGTTCATGGGTGCCGTATCGCGCTGGCATTCGTTCTGACGTTTGTGCTGGTCCGTTTACTGGATGTTCCTGAAGGAACGTGGCCGCTGATCACGCTGGTGGTGGTCATGGGGCCTATCTCGTTCTGGGGGAACGTTGTCCCGCGTGCCTTCGAGCGCATTGGCGGTACGGTTTTTGGTTCAGCCCTTGGGTTGATTGCCCTGAAGCTGGAGCTTATTTCATTTCCGGTGATGTTGGCCTGGTGCGGTGTCGCCATGTTCCTCTGCGGCTGGCTGGCGCTGGGTAAAAAGCCCTATCAGGCGCTGCTGATTGGTATCACCCTCGCGGTGGTGGTCGGCGCGCCAGCGGGTGATATGACCACGGCACTGTGGCGAAGCGGGGATGTTATCCTTGGTTCACTGCTGGCGATGCTTTTCACTGGTATCTGGCCGCAGCGCGCTTTCCTGCACTGGCGCATTCAGATGGCAAATTACGTCACCGCTTTTAACCGCGTCTACCAGGCCGGTTTTTCACCTAATCTTGTCGAACGTCCCCGGCTGGAGAAGCACCTTCAGCAGATCCTTAATGACGTGGTCAAAATGCGCGGTCTGATTACCCCTGCCAGCAAAGAGACCCATATTCAGAAATCGATTTTCGAAGCTATCCAGACCGTGAGCCGCAATCTGGTCTGCATGCTTGAACTGCAAATCAACGCGCACTGGGCCTCGCGCCCCAGCCATCTGTTAATGCTGAACGCGCAAACGCTGAAGGAGACGCAGCAGATGACGCAGCAAACCCTGCTGACCATCGCTCATGCCCTTTATGAAGGTAACCCGCAGCCCATCCTCGCAAACAGCGAGCGTCTGAATGAGATCGTTGCCGAACTGAAACAGCTGATCAACGAGCGACAGGGCGATAACGTAGCGGAAACCCCAATCCATGGTTACGTCTGGCTGAGCATGGAACTGGCGCGTCAGCTTGAGTTGCTGTCGCATCTCATTTGCCGCGCACTGCGCAAATAAAGAGCAGCTATCGCCATATGTGACGGCTGCTGCTTCGATTCAGCATCAATTGGGGTTATGATAGTTTTAAACGATATACTCATTGTCATTCGCAGCCGCTGTCAGTAAGGTTATTGTTACAACGGTTGCTTTAACGAATCCGAATCTCACATTATCAGGGGTGTAAAAATGGAAACTACCAAGCCTTCGTTCCAGGATGTTCTGGAATTCGTCCGCCTGTTCCGCCGCAAAAACAAACTGCAGCGTGAAATCCAGGACGTTGAGAAGAAGATCCGTGACAACCAGAAACGTGTTCTGCTGCTGGATAACCTGAGCGACTACATTAAGCCAGGTATGAGCGTTGAAGCTATTCAGGGCATCATCGCCAGCATGAAGAGCGACTACGAAGACCGCGTTGATGACTACATCATCAAAAACGCTGAGCTGTCTAAAGAGCGTCGTGACATCTCCAAAAAGCTGAAAGTGATGGGCGAAATCAAAAACGCTGAAGCCAAAAGCGAATAATCGCTGCTGATTGCAAAAAAGGCTCTCTGGTGACAGAGAGCCTTTTTTATTACGCAGAGCGCGGCTGAAGCTGGTAGATCCAGGCCTTAACCTGGTCACCTTCGGCGGTGGTCACCATGACCTCGACCCGATCGTAGCCGTCTTCAAATTCGTCCAGCATCGGCCAGTGTGCCTCAAGGTTACTGGAGATAAACAGATAACCCTCAACGCGCGGGCCATCGGCGTGCAGCACGATACCCGGAAAATCTGCCGCAGCGCCCCAGCCACGCGCATAAAATGTCCCGGTGACAAAACCGGCCTGCCATTCACCGCCGATGCTTTCGAGAATATGTGCATTTGAATGGCCCGGGCGTAACGTACCGTAGACAAACAAAGAGTCCATTTTTCCTCACCAGAAAAGCAAAAAGCCCGCTTTAAAAGCGGGCTTTTCAGAATGTGGCTCCTCTGACTGGACTCGAACCAGTGACATACGGATTAACAGTCCGCCGTTCTACCGACTGAACTACAGAGGAATCGTTGTGGAGGCTTATCTTAGCGGCGAAAAAACTTTTGTCAAACCTGATCTTAGTGATTAGCGATCGATTGCCGATTCTGTCATCAGTTTGTTGCAAATCCAGACATCTTTTTATGGAAAATACTTTGCAGGATGAGCTTTTCTCCCCCATCATTTGAAATGGAGTTTCAACTTTTCTCGCTAAGGTCCATTTTGAACGTTACTGCCACTCTCCGCCAGGCGATTATGCGCACGCCATGGTATGCAAAACGTAAAAGTTATCGTGTTCTGTTCTGGCGTGAAATCACCCCGCTTGCCGTACCTATTTTTCTGGAGAATACCTGCGTTCTGCTGATGGGGGTGTTAAGCACCTTCCTGGTGAGCTGGCTGGGTAAAGAGGCGATGGCCGGGGTCGGGCTGGCGGACAGTTTTAATATGGTGGTGATGTCTTTCTTTGCCGCTATCGATCTTGGTACCACGGTGGTGGTGGCCTTTAGCCTGGGCAAGCTGGATCCGAAGCGTGCCCGCGAAGCCGCCCGGCAGTCGCTGATGATCATGACCCTTTTTTCGATCATCCTGGCGGCGGTGATTCATTATTTCGGCAAAGAGATTATCGACTTTGTTGCGGGTGAAGCGACGAATGAAGTTAAGGATCTGGCGCTGACCTATCTGGAAATGACGGTCTTAAGCTATCCTGCTGCGGCTATCGCGCTGATCGGTAGCGGCGCGCTGCGCGGGGCGGGCAACACAAAAATTCCGCTGCTGATCAACGGCGGAATGAACATCCTGAATATCATGATCAGTAGCGTCCTGATCTACGGTGTTTTCTCCTGGGAGGGGATGGGGTTTGTTGGTGCAGGCCTGGGGCTGACTATCTCCCGCTACATTGGTGCGGCAGCCATCCTCGGGGTGTTGATGGCGGGGATCACGCCATCGCTGCGCCTCACGTTAAAAAGCTACTTCCGACCCTTTAACTTCGCCATTATCTGGGAAGTGATGGGGATTGGTATTCCTGCCAGTATCGAGTCGGTACTGTTCAACGGCGGTAAACTGCTTACCCAGATGTTTGTTGCCGGTATGGGGACAGATGTGATTGCCGGTAACTTTATTGCCTTCTCCATCGCCTCGCTGATTAACCTGCCGGGTAACGCCTTAGGGTCGGCCTCCACCATCATCACCGGTAAACGGCTTGGCAAAGGGCAGATAGGGCAGGCGGAGCGGCAGCTGCGCCATGTCTTCTGGCTGTCGACCATAGGTCTGACGATAATTGCGTGGGGGAGCGCGCCCTTTGCCGGGTTGATGGCCTCGTTCTATACCCACGAAGATGATGTTAAAGAGGTCGTTAAGATCCTGATTTGGCTCAACGCGGCCTTTATGCCGATCTGGGCGGCGTCCTGGGTACTGCCTGCCGGGTTAAAAGGGGCACGCGATGCCCGCTTTGCGATGTGGGTGTCTATGCTCGGCATGTGGGGTTGCCGCGTGGTAGCGGGTTATACGCTGGGTGTCATGCTCGGTATGGGGGTCGTCGGGGTCTGGCTGGGGATGTTCCTTGACTGGGCCGTGCGTGGGGCATTGTTCTACTGGCGTATGGTAAGTGGGCGCTGGCTCTGGAAATATCCGCGGCACAATGCCTGACAAATGTGCGAAATGTTGAATAAATCGGCAAACGATCGGAAATCTGCATTCTGCCTTTGACAACACCGGGTAGCATCGATAATATGCGCCCCGTTCACACGATTCCTCTGTAGTTCAGTCGGTAGAACGGCGGACTGTTAATCCGTATGTCACTGGTTCGAGTCCAGTCAGAGGAGCCAAATTTGAAAAGCCTGCTTTTAAAGCAGGCTTTTTGCTTTTGTGCAGCAGGTTAAAATTGCCCGGTGGCGCTGCGCTTACCGGGCCTACGGACGAGTAGGCCGGGTAAGGCGAAGCCGCCACCCGGCAATAAACCGCACTAATGTTTCACACGAATCGGTGCCGTCGCCTCCACCAGCCACGGACGCGCGTCGCTCTCCACCAGCGGGGACAGCGCTTCGCGCACCTGTTGATGATACTCATCCAGCCACTGCTTTTCCTGCTCGTTTAACAGATTGAGTTCGACCTGGCTGAGGTCGATTGGGATCAGCGTCAACGAGGCAAATTTGCAGAATCCTGGAGAGCTTTCCACAATCTCCACCTGATTTTCAATGCGGATCCCATGGCTATCCGCCAGATAGTATCCCGGCTCGATAGTCATAATATTGCCCGCCACCAGCGGCCACGGGTTGACCTTTTTAGCGATGCGATGCGGGTTCTCATGGATAAGCAACTGATGACCCACGCCATGGCCCGTTCCGTGATCGAAATCCAGCCCCATCTCCCACAGCGGCCGACGCGCGAAGGCATCCAGCTGATGCCCCTGGGTGCCGGACGGGAACTGCAGGGTAATCAGCGACAGAAAGCCTTTCAGCACGGCGGTGTAATGTAATCGCTGCTGCGGGCTGACCTTGCCCCACGCCAGGGTACGTGTGGCGTCAGTGGTACCATTATGATACTGACCACCAGAATCATTCAGATAAAAGTGGTCATGGCCGATGGGTTTGTTGCTGGCTTCGCTTGAGTGGTAGTGGCACATCGCCGCATTGCTGGACGAGGCCGAAATGGTCGCAAAACTCTGCTCAATAAAGCCAGGCTGCTGCTCGCGAAACGCGAGTTGCTGTGCCTGGGCCTCCAGCTCGGTCAGCGGCTGACCTGCTGCCGCACGTGCGGGCACTTCACGGCTCAGCCAGGCCAGGAAATTGACCCACGCGGCACCGTCCTGATGATGACACTCCCGGTAACCCGCCAGTTCTACCGGATTTTTATTGGCCTTCATCAGCGTGATGGGGTCGGTGCGCCAGAGAATGTCACCGTGTGGCTCAATGGCAAAACGCAGAGCCACCGGCGCTGAATCGGCATCTACCATCACCCGTTTACCGTGAGAAAGGCGCTGGCAGCGTTCAATAAAGGCATCCTGCGGCGCAATGGTGAAAGCGTTTCGCACGCTATCAGGCAGGTTGCTTAGCTTATTGTCGTTAACGAACCACTCAACGCTACCGTCCCGACTGAGCAGGGCAAAAGAGAGCGGAACCGGGCTGGTGGGAATATCTGAACCGCGCACGTTAAGCAGCCAGGCGATGTTATCCGGCAGGGACACGGCCAGATAATCGGCATTGTTGGCGGCCAGCACGGCGGCGACGCGCTGACGTTTATCTGCGCTGCTTTCACCACTGATTTCAACGGGCATCTCGCGGATAAGCCCCGCCGGAGCGGCAGGGCGATCGGTCCATAACGTATCAAACGGTGACTGGTTAAGCGGCACCATCTCACACGGTGTCGCAGATAGCGTCTCATAATCGGCATTGGTCATCAGCAGCGCTTCAAAACCAATCCGCGTGCCAGCCTCAACGTTGGCCGTCAGCCATTGTGCCAGCGGCTCGTTGTGCAGATGATGGATCTCTACTTCATCCATATTGACCTGCACGCGGGCCTGAACCTGATAGCGGCCATCGACAAAGAGCAGAGCCTTGTCTTTTAGCACCAGTGCCAGCCCCGCCGAGCCATCGAAGCCGGTCAGCCAGGCCAGTTTTTCATCATACGGCGCGCAGTATTCGCTCTGCCAGGCATCTGCGCGCGGGACGATCATCCCGTCGAGCTTATTTTCCTGTAGCCACTGACGCAGGGCCGATAACGGTGATGGGGTGTGCATTATTTTTCCTTATTGTTATCAGCGGAATGGCGGTTCGTTAAAGGTACGCAGCTTGCGTGAGTGCAGCCGGTCACCTTCTGCCCGCAGCAAATCAATGGCGCGAATGCCAATTTGCAGGTGTTCGGAGATAGCCCCTTCGTAGAACCGGTTTGCCTGTCCCGGAAGCTTGATTTCACCGTGCAGCGGTTTATCGGAAACGCACAGCAGCGTACCGTAAGGCACACGGAAGCGATAACCCTGAGCGGCAATGGTGGCGCTTTCCATGTCAATCGCCACCGCGCGGCTCAGGTTGAAGCGCAGGGCAGAGGCGGAGTAACGCAGCTCCCAGTTACGGTCATCTGTCGTGACGACCGTGCCGGTACGCAGACGCTGTTTGACCTCTTCACCCGGCATGCCGCTCACCTCTTTGGTGGCGTCATACAGCGCGCGCTGCACTTCGGCAATGCTTGGGATCGGGATGTCCGGCGGGAGCACGGCGTCAAGCACGTGGTCATCACGCAGGTAGGCGTGGGCCAGCACGTAGTCGCCAATCAGCTGGCTTTCACGCAACCCACCGCAATGACCAATCATCAGCCAGACGTCCGGGCGCAGCACCGCCAGATGGTCGCAGATGGTCTTGGCGTTTGACGGACCCACACCGATGTTGATAAGCGTAATGCCCTGGCCGTCGGCGGTGATCAGGTGCCAGGCTGGCATCTGGTGCTTCTTCCATGCCAGATCGGAGATAGCCTGCTCAGGCGCTTCGGTTTCAGCGGTGATCCAGATCCCGCCGGCACAGGAGAGGGCGATATAAGGGCTCTCCGGGTCAAGGATTTGGCTACAGCCCCAGCGGACAAATTCGTCGACATAGCGGGTGTAGTTGGTAAACAGCACGAACGGCTGGAAATGCTCGGCTGGCGTCCCGGTGTAGTGACGCAGGCGCGCCAGGGAGAAATCCACACGGCGGGCGTCAAAATGCGACAAGGGGGAAAACTCTGCCGGATGATAAATGCCGTCGGCGGTCTCATCGCCAATCTGCGACAGCTCGGTCGTCGGGAAATGGCGCGTCAGCCCTGCGCTCATGGAGCGATCGAGCGTTAACGCCGAACCGTCAATCACGTACGGATAGGGGATTTCATGCTGTGATGGCTCAACGGCAATGTGTGCGCCGTAATCCTGATAGAGCAGAGTGAGTTGCTCCTCAAGATAAGGACGAAACAATGCAGGGCGGGTCACGGTGGTGCTGTAGCAGCCGGAGTGGGTAAAACGCGCGTAGGCACGGGTCTTTGGCGTGGTACTGGCGCTGCCGTCCCAGGTGACAGAGAGCGATGGATAAACAAAAAGGCCCTGGGTTCTGGCCTTTTCGTCGGGAAGTTTCCCTGTTTCGATGTACTCACTGATGGCGCTGCGCAGCGCATTGACGGACTGTTCGTACAGCGCGTCGAGTTTTTCCAGTGCCTGAGCCGGGGTCAGGCTGGAGCCCTTATTATTCATGTCTGTCTCCTTGTTCCACAGGTGTGCTGCTATACCCGATAGTATGTCACACGCCTGTGAAACAAAAGGGAGATCAGGGATGGTGTGTCTCTTTCATCACCAGCGCCGTGGCGGCCGACAGCAGGCAGCCTGCCAGCAGGTAGCCTGCCACGCTGTGCCAGTTTCCGCCGGAGAACGTCACCAGCGCGGCGGCAATAAACGGCGTAAATCCGCCGCCCACGACGCTCGCCACCTGGTATCCTACGCCCGCCCCGCTGTAGCGGTAGCTTGCGCCGAACAGTTCGGTAAACATCGGTTGCTGCACGCAGACCACCATGTCGTGGGCAATGTTGGCGAGCATAATGGCAAAGAAGACTATCCAGAAGACCGACTGTGCCTCCAGCGCCATAAAGAACGGCCAGGCGCTGAGGGAGCCAATCAGCGCACCGGTAATATAGACGCGGCGGCGGCCAAACCGATCCGCAAGCCAGGCGAAGCAGGGGATTGTCAGACAGCTGATCCCGCCCACCAGCAGACCGATATTCAGGAACAGCTCACGGGGGAGGCCGAGGTTCTGCGTGGAATAGTTCAGGGCAAACGCGGTGACGATATACATCGTCAGCAGCTCGCACAGGCGCAGGGCGATAATTTTCAGAAAAGCGCCAGGATGACTTACAAGCGCCTCCATCACCGGCAGCCGTTTTCTGGCAACGGGGTTTTCCCGCTGCTGTTCAAACTCGGCGGACTCTTCCATTCCGTTACGGATCCACAGCGCGGCGATAACCAGTACAATGCTGAAGATGAAGGGAATGCGCCAGCCCCAGCTCAGAAACTGCTCATCGGTCGTGAAGTGACTGATAAGCGACACCAGCCCGGTGGAGAGCAACAGACCCACGCCGTACCCAACCTGCACGCCGCTGCTGTAGAACGCTTTCTTATTTTTCGGTGCGCTTTCGACCGATAACAGCGCCGCGCCGCCCCATTCGCCGCCCACGGCAAAGCCCTGAATGGCGCGCAGGGTGACCAGCAGTACCGGAGCCCACCAGCCAATCGTGGCAAACGACGGCAAAATACCGATGAGCGCAGTGGCGATCCCCATCATCCAGACGGTGAGCATCAGCATGCGTTTGCGGCCAAGTCGGTCGCCAAAGTGGCCGAAGATCACCCCGCCCAGCGGGCGGAACAGGAAGCCGACGCCAAAGGTGGCAAACGCGGCGAGCGTGCCCATGGCGGGGCTAATTTGCGGAAAGAATTCGCGGTTAAACACCAGAGCGGCGGTGATGCCGTAGAGCAAAAAATCATACCAGTCCACGACGGCCCCCGCGAAGCTGCCAAAGGCGGCGCGGCGGGCACGGTTAAGGCAAGGGGTCCCCTCGCCGGGACGTTTGGAGATGAGGGTGGAGTCCATAGTTGTCCTGTCTGCACTGATTTTTTATTTATTGGTATAAGAAAAGGTTACTCACAAAGCCATCGTCATAGCGACGCGATCTATGAGACTACCGCGACGGGCGGCACGAGGAAACTGATTTTATTTCCTGATGGGTAATGCAAAGCGGCTACGCTATGCTTAGCAAATAGTGAAGCGACTAAGGAAGGGAATATGCGTCGTAGAAATGTGCTGGGCTGTCTGGCTGCCTTGCTCATAAGCCAGAGTGTCCAGGCGGTGAGTTATCCTTTGCCGCCCGCCGGGAGTCGGCTGGTGGGCAGCGCGCAGGTTATTACCGTACCGGACCACAATACCTTGCCGCTTGAAGCGTTTGCCGCGCAGCTCGGGCAGGGGCTGAGCAACATGCTGGAGGCAAACCCCGGTGTTGATCCGTTTTTACCGCAATCCGGTACCCGACTGGTGGTACCTCAGCAGCTCATTCTTCCCGATACGGTTCGCAAAGGCATCGTGGTGAACGTGGCGGAAATGCGCCTTTACTATTATCCGCCAGGCAGCAATACCGTTGAGGTGTTTCCCATTGGTATTGGCCAGGCCGGGCGCGAAACGCCACGCAACTGGGTGACAGCCGTCGAGCGCAAGCAGGAAGGACCAACCTGGTCGCCCACGCCAAACACCCGGCGTGAATACGCGAAAGAGGGGAAAACGTTGCCCGCATTCGTGCCCGCCGGGCCGGATAACCCGATGGGGTTGTATGCGCTCTATATTGGCAGGCTTTATGCCATTCACGGTACCAACTCGAATTTCGGCATCGGCCTGCGCGTCAGTCAGGGGTGCATTCGCCTGCGTAATAACGATATCAAATACCTTTTCGACAATGTGTCGCCAGGCACGCGCGTACAGCTTATCGATCAGCCTGTAAAAGTGACGACGGAGCCGGACGGCAGCCGCTGGGTGGAAGTGCACGAACCGCTGTCGCGCAACCGCGCAGAATTTGAATCAACCAATAAAGTGCCGCTGCCGATTACCCCCGCGTTGCGGGCACAGCTAATAAACGAGGGGGCGGGCGCTGAGCTGGAACGTCGATCCGGGATGCCGGTTAAGCTTGCTTTGCCCGGTGGCGCTGCGCTTACCGGGCCTACAGTCCCGTAGGCCGGGTAAGGCGAAGCCGCCACCCGGCAGTTTTCCAGAACGCACAAAAGCAAAAAGCCTGCTTTAAAAGCAGGCTTTTCAAATTTGGCTCCTCTGACTGGACTCGAACCAGTGACATACGGATTAACAGTCCGCCGTTCTACCGACTGAACTACAGAGGAATCGTGTGAACGGGGCGCATAGTAACGACCTGCGTACGCCTTGTCAAAGGGTGAAACCACGTTTTGCGTCTGTTTGCTGACAATTTCAGCAAAGTGGCGATTTTGCCAACGTAATGCACCGTTGTGGTGCGGATATACCTCTTATGGGGCAGATCATAAACCGCTGTTTCAGTAATAAATCCGACACCTATGATTAGGTTTCCTTATTTTCAGGCGCTTAGCGAACAAATCAGACCTGCTGGTAAAACTGGCATTCATATTGCAAAACCTGTTCAACAACAACAGCCAGTACCGGCACAGCATTTCGAACAGGGGGCAAAATGAACTTAAGACGACTGAAATACTTCGTAAAAATCGTCGATATCGGCAGCCTGACTCAAGCGGCGGAAGTGCTGCATATCGCGCAGCCTGCGCTGAGCCAGCAGGTGGCTACTCTGGAAGGCGAAATGGATCAGCAGCTGTTGATCCGCACCAAACGCGGCGTGACCCCAACGGAAGCAGGCAAGATCCTGTATACCCACGCGCGCACCATTCTTCGTCAGTGCGAACAGGCGCAGCTGGCGGTTAATAATGTTGGCCAGACGCTGAGCGGACACGTTTCCATCGGGCTGGCACCGGGGACCGCTGCGTCCTCCATCACCATGCCACTGCTGCAGGCGGTGCGCGCTGAGCTGCCGGAAGTGCTGGTCTATCTGCACGAGAACAGCGGCTCTGTCCTGAATGACAAGCTGCTCAATGGCCAGCTGGATATGGCGGTGCTTTACGATCGCTCTCCGGTTGAGGGGATCACCAGCCAGCCGCTGCTGAAAGAAGATCTGTATCTCGTGGGCACCCGCGATTGTCCGGGGCAAAGCGTTGACCTCACTGCGGTTGCAGAGATGAATCTTTTCCTGCCGCGTGATTACAGCGCCGTGCGCGTGCGCGTGGACGAAGCGTTCTCCCTGCGCCGCCTGACGGCGAAAATCATCGGTGAAATTGACTCCATCTCCACGCTGACTGCGGCGATCGCCAGTGGGATGGGCGTCACGGTGCTGCCGGAATCCGCCGCCCGCTCGCTGTGCAGCGCAGCAAATGGCTGGATGGCGCGCATCACCACGCCATCAATGAGTTTACCGCTGTCGCTGAACATGTCCGCCCGTGGCTCGCTGTCGCCACAGGCGCAGGCGGTGAAAGAAATTTTAATGTCACTGGTCAGTAAGCCATCGCTGGAGAATCGTGAACTGCAGCTCGTGAGTTAATATTCCAGAAAAGCATAAGATGCTGGTTTTTATTATTTGTTCTGCAGCTCAGCTGACTCTAACAATAGAGCTATGTCAGATGCGCCGGAGTGAATCGTGAATTTCCAGCAACTTAAAATTATCCGTGAGGCGGCCAGGCGGGACTATAACCTGACCGAAGTCGCCAATATGCTCTACACCTCCCAGTCGGGTGTCAGCCGCCATATTCGCGAGTTGGAAGAGGAGCTTGGCATTGAGATTTTTATCCGTCGCGGCAAGCGCCTGCTTGGCATGACGGAGCCAGGTAAAGCGTTGCTGACCATCGCTGAGCGGATCCTCAACGAGGCCAGCAATGTCCGTCGCCTGGCGGATCTCTTTACCAATGATGCCTCCGGCGTGCTCACCATCGCCACTACCCATACTCAGGCTCGGTACAGCCTGCCGCCAGTGATAAAAGCGTTTCGTGAAATTTTCCCTGACGTTCGCCTGGAGCTTATTCAGGGCACGCCGCAGGAAATTGAAATGCTGCTGCAAAACGGTGGGGCGGATATTGGTATCGCCAGTGAACGGCTGAGCAACGACCCGCTGCTGGTGGCCTTTCCATGGTTCCGCTGGTACCACAACCTGTTGCTCCCGCTCGATCATCCGTTGAATCAGGTTTCACCGCTAACGCTGGAAGCGATCGCGAAATGGCCGCTGATTACGTATCGTCAGGGTATTACCGGGCGTTCGCGCATCGATGAAGCATTCAACCGCAAAGGGTTAACGCCGGATGTGGTGCTGAGCGCGCAGGATTCCGATGTGATCAAAACCTACGTTGAGCTGGGGCTGGGCATTGGCCTGGTCGCGGAACAGTCCGGCGGCGAGGGCGATACCGGGAACCTCGTGCGTCTGGATACACGTCATCTGTTTGACGCCAATACCGTATGGCTCGGCCTGAAGCGCGGGCAGCTACAGCGCAACTACGTGTGGCGCTTTATCGAACTCTGTAACGCCGGGCTGTCCGTTGACGAAATCAAACGCCTGGTGATGGAGCCGGAAGAAGTGGCGATTGATTATCAGATTTAAGCCCTCATAGCACGACTCCCTCGTAGACAAGAAGCCAAAGCCTGCCCTTAAAGCAGGCTTTTCTCTATTGGACCATTTAAAATTCTGCCCCCCGGATTATTAAAAGTCTCCCATCAATAACGATAAATTGTGACGTCATAAGGTTGTCTTATATTAAAATATTTCTCATATTTTCCATTGGGTTACATATAAGAATAAGTGGCGGAATACCCTTCTTTTTGAGTGCTGTATTATTTATGCTTAATAAACATACTCGATTAAATAAATGGAGAATTATTTTAATTTTTATTTATTTTGGTTGATGTGGTTTTTTGGATATTTAACTGGTTATTCATTGCTTAATTTTTTTAATTTCATTTTTGATTGGTTAGCTACGCTTACAGCTTATCCAGGAAATGCTTACTTAATTATCGGCTAAATCCCAAGTCAATTTTTTGTTATTTTTTCTGGACAAATTTGATCGGATTGTAATATGTTTGTTTCACCCAGTGATGAAAGGCATGACATTGTGGAATCAAAAAGACTTATTACTTCCGGCAGCAGCTGGGAGGAGGCTTTCGGTTTCTCGCGAGCGGTAGAAGCAGACGGTTGGCTATATATATCAAAAACGGGACCTCTTAATTCTGGTGGTGAGATTGAATCTGATGATATCTCACTGCAAATGGAATGTGTTCTTAATAAGATCAAGGGGATACTTGAATTGAATGGGTATGCGTTAGACGATGTAATACAAAGCAGGCTGTATCTGACTGAAATTGATGAATGGCAGCAGGTGGCCCGTATTCATGGGTGCTATTTCCGTGATTCCAGACCTGCATTTACGTTATTGCATGTATTACCCTTTCCCGAGAAAAAAATGAAAGTAGCAATTGATATTGTGGCAAAAAAAAGACAGGGGGCAATTAATGAGTGATATCGCACAAGAAAATGCGGTTTCGCCGTTGTTTATCTGGTTTGCAAGTATTGCGGCCGGCACCGCCATGGCGAATAACTATATTCTCCAGCCCGTATTACCTGCTATCGCGACATCGTTGCAGTTGCCCCTGTTTTATACCGGCTTCATTGCGGCGAGCATGCAAATAGGTTATATGCTGGGAATACTCTTTCTTGTTCCGCTGGGAGACAGCGTTAACCGTAAAAAACTGATCGTTTGTCAGTTTTTCCTCCTCTCGCTTGCGCTGTTCGCCGCTTCCCTGACCCGCCAACCGTTGCTCCTTTTTAGCGCGGGAATAGTGACGGGCGCGATGGCGACAAGCGCAGTGCAGCTGAATGCGCTTGGGTTTCACATTACGCCAAAAGGCGCCACGGTCGGCCTGATCACGATGGGCATCTCGGCAGGGATCCTGCTCGCAAGGCTAGTGGGCGGCAGTCTGGCCGATGCGCTTGGCTGGCGAGGAATGCTGGCCATCTTCGCCACCGTTATGGCCTCCATGGCGTTACTGGCCATCAGGTGTTTGCCCGATGTTAAGCCCGCAAGGGAGACGGGGTATCTGAGCGTCATGGCGAAATTGCCGGGTTTACTGCGTAACGCGCGGCTGATTGAATCTGCTTTAACCGGAGGAGCATGGTTTTTTGTCTTTAGCCTGTTATGGGTGACCATCATGCTTCATCTGCAAAGACCGCCTTTGCATCTGCCGGCGGGAACCGCCGGATTATTTGGCCTGGCGGGTATCGTCGGTCTTGTACTGGCGAATTATGCGGGAAAACTGGCTGACCGCTTCGGGTGTCGCAGCGTGATTTTTGGCGGAATGGTATTCGTGGTTGCGGGAATAACCGTCCTGTTTCTCTTTCCTGCGTCCTTACCGGGGCTTACGCTGGGCATTATCTTATTCGATTTAGGGTGTTTTGCCGCGCAGGTGGCTAACCAGACGCGAGTTCTCGGCTTACACCCGGATAAAAGAAGCAGCCTCTATGCGCTTTATATGTTCTTTTATTATGCAATGGGAGCAGCAGGATCCGTAACCGGTCCGTGGGTGTATGAAAGGTGGGACTGGCAGGGCATCTGTTTAGTGAGCGTCGTGATGGTGATTATTGCGATGATGACCACCGCAATAGGTCATTTTAACGAAAATAGCGTCGCCCACGTTTCGAACTGAACGTTTTTAAAATCAATAAACTCAACGCTAGCTATGGCGGGGATACCCATGTTTATTATTCAGCTTTCCGTGATCGTTTTAGCCTGCTATGTCGTGGGCAAACTTATGGAGCAGATTGGTCAGGCGCAGGTCATTGGTCATATTGCTGCAGGCGTTTTATTAGGACCGACGTTCTTTCCCGGAATAATGTCTCTGTTCTCATTTCAAACATCTTTATTTAGCCAGGAGTCGCTGACCACCATAGATAAGCTTGCGAATCTGGGCATGATTTTGCTCATGTTTGACATTGGGTTGTCGCATTTTCATGGTAATAACCATGGTCGCCGTAAGCAAACTATCGCTGCATTAAAAATAGCGGTATTAGGCATGCTGCTTCCTTTTATCGGTGGTGTATTAGCGGGGAATTCGGTGCATGCCGAACTGGCGCCACAAACCGATCGTCTTTTATTTAATGTCTTTATGGGAACGGCATTGGCGGTATCCGCTCTGCCGGTGATTGTGCGGATCATTGAAGACTTAAAGATGCTTCACCTGGCTATCATTCCTCCCGTCATCACCGCCGCTATTCTTACCGATGTGACAGGCTGGGGAATTTTGGCTTTGGACAGCGTATTTGCTGCGGTTGAAGGAAAATCCGATTCGCTGTGGTCTTATTTATCGGTCGTGACGGTAACCCTGATACTTTATTGGCTGGTGACCTGCAAAGTCGTGGTCCCACTGCTCATTAGGTATGCGCACAAGCCTGATATGAGGTTTCCAGCGATTATTTTTTGGATTTTGATCAGCGCGTGGGGAGCGGATTATCTTCACCTGCACAGTGGTTTCGGTGCATTGCTGGCGGGCAGTATGCTCGCGCGGATACCCGGGTTAGCCAAGCAATGGCACGGGAGTATGAATGGCTTCATGCACTATCTTTTACTGCCCGTGTTGTTTGTCAGTGCCGGTCTGAAAACGCATTTCGACTTCAGTATGGCATCGCAGGATATTGCCTGGATTGTCGGGTTCACCTTACTGGCATTTATTACCAAATTCAGTGGTGCTCTGCTCGGGGCGCGTATTTCAGGCTATTCACTGCGTGAAGCCTCCATGATTGGCGCGCTTATGAACACGCGTGGTCTGATGGAACTGGTCGTGCTGTCTATTGGGCTCGAATTGCACCTAATTTCGCAACGGGTCTACTCGATTATGGTCATCGTGGCGCTCGTGGTGACAGCAACTACGCCGCCAATATTACGTTGGTTAAATAAAGAATCCTCTTCTGTTGTAGTCAATAAAACGCTTGAAAACATTAAAGGGTAAAATTATGAAACTGGATATGCCTGTGATTGTCGATCGTATTAAAGAAATTATCGCTGAACGTATTGGTCTGGACGTTGAGCGCGAAGATATTGCTGACGAGACCGGTCTCGCCTCAATGGTAGGAATGGATTCTATTGGATTTGTAGAATTACGCTTTCAGTGCGAGGAAGAGTTTAATATTAAAGTTGAAGATAAAGAGTTTTCACCCGCGAATTTTTATTCGTGCCAAACCCTTTCGCGTTTCATTATGAATAAGCTTGGAGCCTGAGAATGCTAACGCGAGCAAAAGAATGTGCCGCATTTGTTCCCTATGAGCCAGCCGGATTATTTTCTCCGGTGCTGGCAACGTCTGCGGTGGGGACCAGCGGCACTGAGGGAGAGAGTTATCAATACTATGTCGATTACTGGCAGCGGCAGAGTTTAGAACCCGGTCGGGTAGTGCTGATAGCGATGCCGAACTGCCCGGATTTGATGTACATGTTCTTTGCCGTCCTCAACAGCGGCTTTGTGCCGGCGCTGATCCCGCCGCTCACGCCAGCAGAACGGATCCTGCAGATGCTTGAGGACTTTGCTGCAGGGGCGCTGGTGCGAATGCCGGTTCAGCAAGGGCGCTGGCAGGAGCTGGGGGTGAGCGCGGCCGAAAGCTTAGGGCGCTGGCAGGTGGGAAAATGCCGTCATGGCGGCCCCGTACAGACACAACCGGGGCAGGTCGTGATTGCCACGTCCGGGACGTCATCGTCGTTCAGCAGCGGGTGTGTTCATCATTTTGATTCTCTGCGCCGTAACGCGCTGCGCCATGCCAAAAGCATCGGTATGAGCGCCAGTGACAGGGTATTGATCAGTTTGCCGATGTGCTATTCCACCGCGCTGGTTGCACAGATGGTTGCTGCCCTGGAGACAGGCTGTGAAATGGTGATCAGTGGACCTCCGTTTTCTGTCCCCCATTATCTGGATGATTTACAGCGATACGGCGTTACCCTCAGCTCGCTCACTCCCGTATTGCTGCGTCAGCTAAATGCCTGGGAAACCACGCTTCCACCGGGTTTGAAAAAACTGACGATCGGGGGCGATCTGGCTGCGCCGCAAGAGGTGGAAGCTTTCTTGCTCCGGCAGCCATGGCTTGAGTTATATCTAACTTATGGCATCAGCGAGGCCGGACCGCGGGTGTCGACGTGCCCGGCTCATCTGCTGGGGAGAGGATATTATGCGTCAGCCGGACGTCCTATTGACCAGACGGAAGTTCGCATCCTGCCAGGTGCAGACGGGCAGGACGGGCAGGGGGAGTTGCTGATTTGTTCTGATACGTTGCTTGTAAAGCGTATCGGTCGGGGTAACCGACAAACGTTTATTGAACTTGATGGTAAACGCTGGCTCCGCACCGGGGATATTTTCTTCCAGGACGCTGATGGGTTCCTGTTTTTCAAAGGCAGAATCAGTGATTTCATTGTTATCAGGGATGAGAAGGTCAATATCGGTGCCGTTAAACAGCTGTGCCGGGAAATTAAAGGGGTGATGACCTGCAAAACCCAAATCGTTAATGATGGCGATCAAATCGCGGGGTTCGATATTTTCTTGACCTGCGATGAATCAGTAATCAATGAAACCAACTGCCAGCAGCACAGCGCCAGCCTGCTGAAAAAGCTCAAACGCCACGAACGGCCGCGAAATATAAACTTTGTTTATTGTGGTGCGGCCTCTTTAACACAATATAAGTAAGGTGATGTCATGAATGATGAACTTCGGGAACTGGCACGGGCGGTCATTGAAAAATATCACTTAATGAACCTCGATGATATTTTGCGTGAAGTGCCAAAAACAATGTGCCATGTCCTTCAGGAGTCTGACGTGTTTGAAACATGGCCAGCGGATATCG
This sequence comes from Enterobacter cloacae complex sp. IR5384, assembly GCF_049237265.1. Lineage (NCBI taxonomy): Bacteria > Pseudomonadati > Pseudomonadota > Gammaproteobacteria > Enterobacterales > Enterobacteriaceae > Enterobacter > Enterobacter cloacae complex sp. IR5384. Next base: position 23,438 of record NZ_JBMKHJ010000021.1, read on the forward strand.
TTCGCCTCAAGTTCCCTGAGGAACACTGGGATTATTATATTTCACGTTACGAGCATTTTCGCGACGAGGTCATACATAACCTGACGCCTAAGAATTATCTTATTGAAATGCTGGGACAAACACAGCGCTTACCTTGCTTCTGCTCGGAAATGGCCGATGTCTCGGCGATACTGTATAGCCAGATGATTAATAAACCGGTGTATTCATTACGAAATATCTTTGTTAATTACCTTTATTTACCCCGTCCGTGGCATTGTATTAATGCGGTGGTTGAGGATGAGCGGATTCGGTATTTTGATATTTCTGCTTATGCCCAAGTGCTGGACCGTAAAAGAAGGAAAGTGGTTAAGCCTGCCGAGTTGGAGGGATTTGATGCGACAGATATCGCATTCGATTTTATTGAAGGTCCACGCTGGCTACAAAAAGAGCCTTATCAACGGAAAATAGAATTAACTGCAGGTGAAATCAAAGATAATTTTTATCCTTCTCCGCTTGAGGATAAGCCCTTCAACGAATTTTTACGCACGTTCAACTGATATATCGTAAATTCAATTAAACCAGCTTGCCGTATTATTTTCGGTAAAGGAAAAATGATGACTACTACAACGTATGTCGCAAATGTTGTCGGCATGGGATGGACAACTGCGTCTGGCGATCGTATCGAGGATGTTTTTCAGACCTTACTGGAAAGCCAGACCGGTATTGCGCCAGCGCCATCGGAGCGAAGTCTGCGTTCCGATCTGGCCGCTATGCTGCCGGGCGAATGGTCCGCAGAAATGCGTGAAAAACTGATCGCGCTGACAAAACGTACTGCCCTCCAGGCGCTTGAAGATTCGGGGGCAGGAGAACCCGTGCCGGAGGAGCGACGCTTTTTGATTGTGGGTACCAGCCTTGGATTCCGTCTCGACAGCGAGGCGTTTTGCCGGGAGCCTCTCGACGGTTGGGTTAACGAGGTGGCGGCGTCGCTTGGGATGGAAGGGATCGCCCTCTCTACCGCCTGCTCTTCGGGCTCAGACGCCCTTCTTCTGGGGGCGCATTTAATTGCGACGGGGCAAGCGGACCTGTGCGTATGCGGCGGGGCGGATATTCTTACTGATTCAAAACGTCTGGCCCATAGCGCGCTGGGGACGCTCTCCCTTTCTACCCTGAAATCGTTCGATGCCACACACGAGGGGACGATACTTGGAGAAGGGGCCGGTTTTCTGGTGCTGCAAAGGGAAGGCGGGTCTGCGCCACGCGTGCTGGCAAGGCTTGTCGGCGCGGGGGCCTCTAACGATGCGGCGGGGTTGACCGCGCCGGATGAGCAAGGCAATGGCATCCGCCTGGCATTGCAGCGTGCCCTGACGCAGGCGGGACTTGAGCCTGGCGATATTGCGCTTATTAATGCGCACGGTTCGGGTACCTTGACCAACGATCGGGTTGAAAGTAATGCCTACAACCTGTTTTTCACCCATCGTCCCTGGGTCTTCGCTACAAAGGGTAATTTTGGCCATACGCTGGGGGCTACAGGGGCGCTGGAAGCCATCGCGCTCATTCACAGCCTCAATGCGGGCACGATCCCCCCGGTCTATGAGCTGAAAAAGCCGATTGATGGCCTGCGCTTTAATTTACCCGCTGCACGGCCTCAGCCCTTAAAGGGAAAAACGGGTATGAGCATGACGATTGGGTTTGGTGGTTTTAATACCTGCCTGATATTTACCGTAATGTAAAAGATGGGTCAGCTAATGAAAATCGTTTCTTCAAGTACCGCAAGCTCATTAATCTGGTCCGATTTAGATGAGACCTTGCGCCGGGGGGTAAAAACAGCAGACCCGTTGTCATTAAATGTGCTGTTCACTGTCGATGAAATTTATCAACAGCATCAGGCATTGCTGGATATGCATCATGAGAGTGTCGGGTTTATTCAGTTTGGTACGGCATTCCCTTTAAATACCAGTGAGAAAATTATTAATGACATGGCGATAAAATCGCGCGTCTCGCCGGTCGATTTTATTAATGCCAATGTGGGAGCGCCCGTTTCCATTTGCTGTACACGCTATCGCTTTCAGGGACCCACAATGGTACTGACGATGCCGCAGCGCACCGGCAAAGAGATTGCCATGTCCCTGGCGAGGGAATGGTTAATGCAACAAGCGACATATCTTTTTCTGATTCAGGCCGATCACGCGCGTGAAAATGAAATTGAAATAACAACACAGTTAGTCACTCAGTAATATTATTAAGGGTAAAGCAATGAAACAAAGTCATTATGATGTGGCCATCATCGGGAGTGGTATTGCTGGAACCATGCTCGGCGCTATTCTGGCAAAACAGAAATTAAACGTGGTGATTATTGATGCAGGTACCCATCCTCGCTTTGCAGTGGGGGAATCGATGGTGCCGGAAAGTGCTGTGCTTTTGAAAATTCTTGCCCGCCAGTACAATATTCCTGAGCTGGCATGGCCGGGGGAGATTCACGCGCTGATGGAGAATATTGGCACGTCGAGCGCAGGAATTAAACTGGCATTCAGCTTTGCATGGAACGGGAAGAATAAAGCGCATAATCCGCAGGACGTTGTGTCGACACCGGTACTGTCTCCGGAAGCACATCTGTTCCGCCAGGATATTGATGCCTATTACCTGGCGCTGGCTGCGCGTCTCGGTGCAGACATTCGCCAGCAAACCCGCATCCAGTCTATTGAAGAAACCGGCGACGGGATGCTGCTGGATCTGGGTAAAGAGCAGATTAAGGTCAAGTACGTCGTGGATGCTGCAGGGTTTCGCTCACCGGTTGCCGATAAGTTCGGTCTGCGCGAAGGTGCACGTGAGATGCAGAGCCGTACCCGTTCGTTGTTCACACACATGACGGGAGTCAAACTGTATGAAGACGTCATTGCCTCAACGGACGTGACCGGTTCGCCGACCCCGCTCTCACAGAGTACGCTGCATCACATGTTTGAAGGCGGCTGGCTCTGGATTATTCCTTTCAACAACCACCCCTATTCGACCAATACCTTATGCAGCGTCGGCCTGCAGTTTGATATCGATAAACATGGTCCTGCAGGAGACCCGGAAGAAGAGTTTACCCGTTTTCTCGACGAGCACCCCTCCGTTGCCCGCCACTTTGAGAGCGCAGCCCGGGTACGTGAATGGACCGTTGCACCTCGCCTGAATTACACCAGCCGCGAAAGCGTAGGGGAGCGTTACTGTCTTTTAGGCCATGCGGTTGGCTTTGTCGATCCGCTGTTCTCGCGCGGGTTGGTTAATACGTTCGAATCGATTCTGCGCGTCGCGCCTAAAATTGTTCATGCCGTCAGACAGGATGACTGGTCAAAAGAGCGTTTCGCCAGCTATCAGGATTACAGCCTGGAAGTGGTAAAAGTTAACGACAGGCTGGTGGCAAATTCATTCACCGCATTTGATAGTTTCCCGCTGTGGAATGCGTGGTTCCGTATCTGGATTAGCGGCAGCTACATTGGCGTCTTGCGTCTGCGTAAAATCCTGAGCGACTACCAGCAGCACGGCGATGACGAGCGGCTCGAAAAGGAATTTGAAAGCGCAACCTATCCCGGCCACCTTTCCATTGAAAGCCCATACTATGAGGCTATTTTTGATAAGGCCTGCGAAACAATGGAAGCCTATCGCGCCGGTAACCTTCCTGAAAAAGAGGTAATTGCTACGCTTCATGCGCTTTTTGCTGACAACCGCGAGCATTTCCCCATCGATTTCTCAGATTTCACAAATCGCTACCTCTCCCGGGCAACGGAGGAATTTGCCGATTCCCTGTTCTACTGGGCTCATAACGCCCCCGGCGGCATTGGCCACTTGTTCGATCGCGGAGATAAACCGGTCCGATTCGATTTCCTCGATCCTTACCGCTATGGCGATCGTCAGCAGTTAAACCAGCATGCTGATGCCATGTTGCAGCAGGCGCGTCATCAATAACCTGACGGGCGGCTGTTCGGGCCGCCCTCTGAGGAGAGCGTTATGGATACTGTAGTCGAGCAGCTTTTACAGCGACGGGAGGGCGCCGTAGCCCGTGGCATAAACCAGATGCACCCGGTGTACATTCAGCGAGCGGAAAATGCGGTGATATATGACGTCAATAATCGACGCTACATCGATTTTTCCGGCGGCATTGCCGCACTGAATACCGGGCATCTCCATCCTAAAGTCATTGCGGCAGTAGAGCGCCAGCTGCATCAGTTTACCCACAGTTGTTTTGCCGCCACCCCTTATGAATCGTATATCGCGGTGTGCGAACGTATTAACGCCTTAATGCCGGGAGATTTTGACCGGCGCAGTTTTCTTCTGACGACGGGGTCTGAAGCGGTGGAAAGCGCGCTTAAGGTTGCCCGTGCGGCCACGCGGCGAAGCGGGGTGATTGTCTTCAGCGGTGCCTATCACGGGCGTACGTTTATGACGCTTGCGATGAATGGCAAAATTGCGCCCTACAGCCAGGGGATGGGTATTATGCCTGGCCCGATCTTTCGGGCACCTTTTCCGCAGGGCGAAACGGAACGTGATATTGCTCAGGCTCTGGCTGGCCTCAGGGCGATATTAACGAGCGACATTGCGCCGCAGGATGTGGCCGCCATCGTCATCGAACCCGTTCAGGGAGAGGGCGGATTTTATGTCGTGCCTCCTGCGTTTATGCGTGGTCTGCGTGAACTCTGCGACCGGGAAGGTATCGTGTTAATCGCTGATGAAGTCCAGTCTGGCGCGGGCCGCACGGGAACATTCTTTGCTATCGAACAAACCGGCGTTGACGCTGATTTAATCGTGTTCGGTAAATCTGTTGCCGGCGGACTTCCGCTGTCCGGCGTTGTCGGTCGCGAGTCGCTTATCAACCAGGTGGCACCGGGCGGTCTTGGTGGAACCTGGGCAGGCAATCCGCTTTCCTGCGCGGCGGCGCTGGCGGTACTTGACCTCTTTGAGGAGAAGGATCTGCTGGGCGCAGCCCGCCGTCTGGGTCAGCGTCTGCGCAAAGCCCTGGAGTCCATTGTCAGCCCGCTGGCGATTGGCTATGAGATACGCGGAGTCGGGGCCATGATTGCGCTGGAGCTTTTTTCTCTGGAGAACGGAGTGCGAACGCCGGCGACCGGGCTTATCGATCGGTTAGTCAAAAGCTGTACCCGTGATGGCCTAATTCTTCTTAAATGTGGCAAACAGGCGAATGCCATCCGCTTTTTAATGCCCCTGACGATTGAAGACAGCGTTCTGGATGAAGGGTTGACAATTTTTGCTGGCGCGCTGCAACAGCAGATCGCGTATTCAGGTTTAGCAGAGGTTAAACGATATGGCGCAGTTTGATAGCCGAGCCTTACGGAACGTATTTGGTCAATTCGCCACTGGCGTATGTGTCGTGACTATGATGGATAAAGATAACAATCTCCATGGGTTAACCATCAGTAGCTTTAACACCGTTTCCCTGGAACCCCCACTGGTACTTTGGAGCCTGCGTAAGCAATCCTGGTATGCTCAGCATTTTCTGAAGACAGAAGCCTTTGCGATAAATGTTCTGTCGGGCCATCAGCATCAGGTTAGCGATATTTTTGCCAGCGCAGGCAGCGATAAATTTCATCGTGTAGACCACCGGGTCAGTAGCTATAAACTGCCTTTAATTGACGGCGCACTTGCGCACCTTGAATGCAAAATGTGGCGTCAAGTAGACGGTGGCGATCACTGGATCTTTATCGGTGAAGTGGTGGACTCGTTACATACTGAAGGTGAGCCGCTCATCTTCTTCAACGGTCGCTATGCGACCACCGCCGGTCTGTCGATTCCAGCCTAAAAAAAGGGGCTGAAAAGCCCCATAACACGCCGAGCGAAGCGTTAACTGAAAGGGTACTTCTTAAATGCTGCCTGGTTTTCGAAAACGTCGGCAACCGCCTGAATCTTTTTAAAATCACTGGCATTAACGACGTGAGGGATCATTGACTGAATAAATGTCCAGATAACCGTACTGGTGACCGCAACCTGATCGGCCACCGCATTATCCGGACGCCGTTCCAGCAGCGTGTTCCATTCCCGGCAGGCAGCCAGCAACTGGTGGGTGATGCGTTCTATCCATGGATTGTGCTGCTTCTCCGCCGGGCGCAGGTGGTGTTCATACACATTTTGTACCGCCTTCTCCGCGGCGGCGAGGATAAAGCCCAGCGTCTGAAGATCGTTTGCCAGCGCATCCGGTGCCACGGGCAGCAGTCTCCGTTCAGGGGCAGCCTTGGACTCAAAATAATTCAGTATCAGCGATGAGTCCATCAGACGCGTTCCATTATCCAGAACCAGCGTTGGCGCTTTTACCGCAGGGTTGATCCGGGAAAATTCCTCAAATGTGCTGAATACCGACAGCGGCTGGCTTTCAAACGCAACGCCATAAAGTTCCAGGGAGACCGCCACGCGGCGTACATAAGGAGAATCCATCATGCCAATCAGCTTTATCATGATTCCTGTTTTCCTGTCTGTGTGAAAAAACGCTTCATTGAAGATGATAAACAGACATTACAATAAATTCGTTATGGCGAATATCATCAGTATCTTACGGCCTGAGTTAGTATTACTGACATATTGGCCGGTTGCCGTTTATCTGATTCAGCATATGAGGGAGTGGTTTCATGTCGGATTTTCCACCTATCGCAAGTTTGCGTAGTTTTGAAGCTGTGGCTCGCCTTGGCAGCGTAACGCTTGCGGCGAAAGAGCTTCATGTGACCCATTCTGCCATCAGTCAGCAGATTAAAGTGCTGGAGGAAATGGTGGGTGTGAAGCTGTTTATCCGTCATGGCCGAGGGGTACAGATCAACGAAGAGGGGCGGCTCTACGCGTTACAGGTACGCGAGGCGCTGAACCATATCGCAGATGCTACCCGGCTCGTGCAGGTGAAACCGAGAATACTGGAACTGACGCTGGCGATGGTGCCGTCTTTTGGTTGTCACTGGCTGTTGCCGCGTCTGGAACGGTTTCGGGAAAAATATCCGCACATCACGCTGCGACTCCAGGCCAGCCTGACGATCACCAGCATGCAGCAGGAAGGAATAGATATTGCGATACGCATGGGGAAAGGGAACTGGGAAGGAAGCGACTGCCATTATCTTTTTTCTGATGAGCTGATTGTTGTTGCATCGCCCGGTTATAACGGCGGTGTCCTCCCGGCGACGCCGGCTGAGGTGGCGAAAAGCCAGATCATATTCTCTATGGAGTCGTGGAAAACCTGGTGTTTTAATGCGGGGCTGGAAAAAGATATCGTGCCCGGCGGCTTATGCATTAACGATTCAAACTTAGTTCTTGAGGCTGTCCGACTCGGGAAAGGCATTGCGCTGGAGCGCCGTTCTCTGGTGCAGGATGCTATCACCCGGGGAGAACTGGTCCAGCTTACCTCTTCCACTGCGCCGTATCCCTGGCCGTACTGGCTGGTGACATCGCAGTTAACGGAGGCGAAGCCGGAGGTGGCTCTCTTTGTCGAGTGGCTTGATGAGGAAGTGGCGGCCTGGCGTCTGCTCACGGAGTCCTGAACTCTTTTTTACAATACTGCCCGCAATACGGTGAATGCCTGACGGGGGATTCACCGAAATACTCCTGCACGTCTTCAGCTTTCACATAACAACACATGGAGCATACACGTGCTCTCAGGATAATCGCTGCTATAGCTTTACCGCTATGTTGGTGTTGGGGACATGCTGCTGTATCAATTCAACGATCCAGTCAATAAAAACGCGCAGTCTGGCATTGACATGGCGGTTCGGCGGAAACGCCAGGTACAGGGGCATTGGAGCAATACGCCAGTGTTCAAATAGCGGAATCAAGGCACCGCGAGCCTGATGCGCTGCCGCCATATAGAGTGGCAGCGCGATCACGCCTAATCCCGCTAACCCGGCTTCGAGGTAAGCATTGCCATCATCCACAGCGAGTACATAGCTGCCCGTGATTTCAATACGTTCACTCTCACTGCGTAGTACCAGAGGATCAATCTTACCGGTGCGTGAGGACAAGAACCCTACTCTGCGATGGTCGGTGTTTTCCAGTTCTCGCGGGTGCGAAGGGGGGCCAAGGCGTTCCAGATAACTGGGGGCGGCGTAGACGCCGATTTGCAAATCTCCGACATGGCGTGCAATCAGGGACTGATCGGTGATCTCGCCGCCGCGTAGCACGCAATCCACGTTGTCGCCAATCAGGTCCACCACCCGGTCGCTCACGCCCATGTCGAACTGAATGTCAGGGTAGCGTGCATGGAAAGCCGGTAGCGCCGGCACCAGGATGAGGCGGGCCAGCGGACTGGGCACATCCACCCGTAGCCGTCCCCTGGGCGTAATTGCCGCACTGGACAGGCTGTTTTCAGCATCTTCCATGTCCGCCAGCAGGCGGATGACGCGCTCGTAGTAGACCGCGCCATCTGGAGTGACGCTGAGCTTGCGGGTGGTGCGATGGAGCAATCTGACGCGCAGGCGCGCTTCCAGCTGCTGAATAAGCTGCGTCACCGTGGTTTTGCTCATATGAAGCGTTTGGGCAGCCTTTGTGAAGCTACCTGCCTCTACCACGCGAGCAAAGGCGCGCATCGCATCGAAACGATCCATTCCTTATCCTCTCTTTTCACCGATTGTTTGGATATTACAAACAATGATGGACAAAGTCGCTTGTTTATCCGCCCGATCCTGCACCTGTAAAGTGTCTTTAAGTTCATTGGGCAGATTTCGCCCCATTGCAAAGGTGTAAATATGACAGCACGCGAAGCAGTTTTTCCCTCAGGACGCCAGGCGCTCTATGAGCGCAATCGCTATTCACCGGCCATCAAATCTAACGGTTTCCTGTTTGTTTCGGGGCAGGTGGGTAGCCGTGAGGATGGTTCGCCTGAGCCCGATCTAAAAGCGCAGGTCAGGCTGGCATTCAATAATCTTAATGCTGTCCTCGCGGCTGCAGGCTGCACGTTCGATGACGTAGTTGACGTTACCCTTTTTGTCGTCGATCCCGAGTCAAACCTCGACGCTATCTGGAGTATCCTGCCTGAATATTGGGGAGAAGCACCTTACCCAACGTTGACCGGGATCGGCGTAACGTGGCTGTACGGATTCCAGTTTGAGATTAAGGTGATTGCCAGGCTGCCCTGACCGTTAGGGGCTTTCCGCCAGTCGAAAGTCAAGACAGAGGAAAAATGATGAAAGCAGCGGATTATTGCCCGATGGCGTAAGCCGGGTAAGGCGAAGCCGCCACCCGGCAGTTTTCCAGAACGCACAAAAGCAAAAAGCCTGCTTTAAAAGCAGGCTTTTCAAATTTGGCTCCTCTGACTGGACTCGAACCAGTGACATACGGATTAACAGTCCGCCGTTCTACCGACTGAACTACAGAGGAATCGTGTGAACGAGGCGCATAGTAGCGACCTCGGTTCGCCTTGTCAAAGGGTGAAAACACCCTTTTTGATCGTTTGCCGACAATTTCAGCAAATCGCTGATTTTATAGCAAATTTGCGGTGAAATTACACAGCAGGATGCGCCGCCCGCGGGCAGGCGGCGCAGTTGTTTAGAACAGAACGGAGTAGTTCAGACCAAACGTGCGGCCACGGCCTTTATAGGTATACAGACCCGGTGCGCCATACGTTGGGCTATACAGCCCCGGTGCGCGCTGTCCCCAGGCGGTGGTGTAGTCTTTGTCCAGCACGTTTTCCACGCTGAAACTCACTTTACCCACCGGCAGGGCGTAGCTGCCCAGGAAATCTACCGTGTTATAGCCATCGATCTTCTTACCGTCGGCATCAGAGACGTCAAAGGTCTGGGTACTCTGCACGCGCAGGGTCCAGTCGCCCGGCGCCCAGTTGACCCAGGCGCTGGCTTTCGACGGGCTGGCACTGTCTACCGTCAGCTTCTCCCATTTACCGTTTTCACGGGTTTCAGACTTAATGGCGTTAAAGTTCGCGCCGGTGCTCCAGTCGCTGTCGGTGAAGAAATAGTCCACCTGACCTTCCACCCCGTAGATACGACGCTTGTCGTCTTCCAGGTTGATGGTCATATCGGTTTTGTTGATGGTGATGGTTTTATCCGAGAGCGAGTAGTACGCCGCAACCTGTGTGCGCAGGTTATCGCCGGTGTAGCGCCAGCCCAGCTCGTAAGCGTTAACCTTAATGCCGTCCAGCGTCGAGTCGTTAACGTTCACGCTGTTCAGCAGGCGATAGTGCCCGTCGACAAGCTGATAGGTGCCGGAGCCGTAGTACTTCGCCAGGTCCGGAATTTCAAAGCCCTGAGAGAAGTTAAACCACAGCTGCTGCTGTTCGGTCAGGCGGCCAAGGATCCCGGCGTTAAACAGGAAGTTGTTGTAATCGGTCTTCCCGCCCGGCACCGCGTCTGCTGAGGTGGCTTTCCCGGTGGCAATGGCCTGCTGCTGGGCGTAGCCAACAAAATCATCCACCTTGTTTTCAGTGTACTGGTAACGCACGCCGCCGCTCAGGGTGATGGCGTCAATGTCGTAGCTCGCCTGCAGGAACGGGGCGAGGTTGGTAATGCTGTAACCCGGATAACGCCCCACGTTGTACGCATTGTCCAGCTTCATGCCGCCGCTCGCTGCCGCTTTACTCAGGTCGAAGAACTGCTGGTTGGCGTCAAAGGTTTCATGGTCGGCGTCCACGCCCCAGGTGAGCGTCAAATCATCCACCGGCTTGCTGTTCAGGGTCAGCTTACCGCCGTAAAAATCGGTTTTCTGCTGGGAGGCACCGATGCTGGTCACCGTCCCTTTGCTCAGGGTCGGGAACGGGTAGTAGGTCAGGCTCTCGTCACGATAGTAGATTTGCGCGACCAGGTCCTGACCCCAGAAATCGGTATTAGAGTACTGCAGGTTAATCAGATGGCGCTCGGTACCGGGAATACGGTCAGAATCCAGGTTGTTTTTGTTATACGCGGTGGCATCACCCGTAACCGCCGAGAAGTTCTTCCCGAGGTACAGGCCGTGTTTGCCATCGGATTCGCTCTTGTAGTACTGGGTGGTTAACTGCAACTGCTGATGATCGTCAATATTGATGGTGCCAGTGCCCATCACATCAATACGGTCAGAATACTGTAAGCCGGTCTGGGTGTTATCGATAATCACCTCGTCGCCGTTGCCGTCATACCAGCCGCCGTAACGCTGATAAGAAACGGACAGGCGACCAGACGCATTATCATTGCCGCCGCTGACCGCCGCCGACACGTTCTCATCGTGGTCGTTGTGGCTGTTAAACCCGCTTTTTGCCCCGGTCTGGAATTCGACTTCCGTCTCCGGCTGACCTTTTTTGGTGACGATGTTCACCAGGCCGCCGGTACTGCCGCCGCCGTACAGTGAAGTAGCGCCGGAAATCACTTCGATACGGTCGATGTTGAACGGATCGATAGAGTCAAGCTGACGGCTGTCGCTGCGGGAGGAGTTCAGACGCACGCCGTCCACCATCACCATCATTGAACGGCCGCGCAGGTTCATACCGTAGTTGGTGCGCCCCTGGCTGCTGACGTCCATGCCCGGGATCAGCTGCGCCAGCACGTCTTTAATCTCTTTCCCGCCCTGAACCTGCTGCTCAATTTCCGCACGCTCGATAACCCAGGTGGTCTGCGCCATCTCCGCCACGCTGCGGTGTGCGCGGCTGGCGGAGACAACGATATTTTCTTCCTTTTGTTCTTCTGCCCACGCAGAGGTCGAAAGCATGGCAAGCAAGCACGGATTTAAAACCCAAAGATGAGAACGTTTCATTGTTATGTTGATCCTGATTGTGTGTGTCAGTATTCGGTGGTCTGTGCTAATGATTTAAAAACCTGGCTGTTATCCGTGCTGGTGGTGCTACGCCAGTGGATCACGCCGGGGGTAGTAGCCAGCTCAAACGGCTCGTCGTCGTGCGCGCGATTGAGAATTCGCGCGGCGCGCCAGGCCATCAGGCTGAGCTGGGGTTCGGCAATACCGAGACGGTGCATCCCGGCATTCACGGCAAACAGGCGGTTGCTCTGCGGGCCGTCCCATTCAAGGGTGAAATCGTTGTTGATGTGAAAAGCTTCGTCGGCATCCAGGTGCAGACGATGGGAGAGTGGCGCCAGAAACGCAGGCTGCGCGGCGCGGTAGCCCGTGGCAAAGATCACCACGTCGCTCTCCAGCTGTTCACGGCCACCGTCGAGGTGATGCTGTAGCGTCAGGCGTTGCCCGTTTTGCAGCCGCGTGAGTGCGGTTACCGAGCGGGACGGCATCAGGTGCGCCCAGGGTTTTTCACGCAGCACTTCAAAGCGGTGGTACATGGCGCGGTAAATCGCCAGCAGGGACTCGGTGGTGATACCGTCAGAGGTCATCTTCTGCTCGTGCAGCATCTGACGACGGGCCTCTTCACCAAGTGTGGAGAAGCTGTCCACGTACTCCGGCGTGAAATACTCGTTGGCAAACGCGGCCTCATCCAGGGCGTTGTAGTTGTTGCGGCGCGACACCCAGTTCAGGCTCAGCGGCTGACCCCACTCCCCGCGGAAGATATTCAAAAACAGATCGGCACCGCTCTGGCCGCCGCCAACGACGGTCACCCGTTTGCCCGCCAAATCTGGCGTGCGCAGCATCATCTCGCTGGCGTGGAAGCAGCTGTCATCCTGCGCGGTCACACAGTCGGGGAGGTTGATCTGTTTACCAATCCCCACGCAGACGTGGCGTGCCAGGAAGCGATCGCGCTGGGTTACTACCTCAAACAGGCCCTTTTTCTCATCAAAACTCACCTGCTGTACCTGCTGGCTGAAGGCGAGGTTGGTGAGGTTTTCCGCCGCCCAGCTCAGGTAATCAGCAAACTCCTCGCGGGAGACAGTGCGCTGCTCGGTGGTCAGAAAACGGTAGAACTTTTTACGCTGTACCAGGTAGTTCAGAAAGCTATGGCGGTTGGTCGGCTCCACGGCGCTGACCAGATCCTTCAGGAAGCTGGTTTGCATGTGGCAGTCCGGCACCATCATCCCCGGGTGCCAGGAGAAATGCGGCTTACGTTCAAGAAACAGTGAACTGAATCCGTCCAGTCCCTCTGCGAGGGCAGCGATGCTGAGGTTAAACGGGCCAATACCAATGCCGATGAAATCATACGTTTTCATTGCGCTGACTCCTGGGAGACCAGAAAAAGGGGGTTATCGAGATCGCAGACGTAGTTAGGCAGCATGCGGCTGCCACCGTCGTGTTCGGAGAAGGTGAGTTTGACCGGGTTGAGGATCACGCGAATGATCTGCGGCTTAAACAGGTCGAACTTCGCGAAACGTTCTGCAAGATCCGGATGTGCGGCCATATAACGGCGCAAAACCTGCGCCAGGATCTGGTAGAAGCGGGTTTCGCTGACGCCGCTTTGCTGCGTGAGACGCGAGATAAAACGCAGCACCGTCACGAAGTTGCCGGTTTGCAGGTCATGGATGATGTACTCCGCGCTCAGGCGCGCCGTGACGGCTTTCACCTGTTGCGGCAGGCTTTCCGCCTGCGGGAAATCTTCATCAACCAGCCGCATATCACCCTGGAAATCCTTCAGCAGAATGCGCTGTGGCACGTAGTCTTTCATCACCAGGGTTACGTTCTGGCCATGGGCGATGAGTGCCACGCCGTAGCGGCAGAGCAGGTGATAGAAGGGGACCACCGTGGCATCGAACAGTTTTTCCAGCCAGGCTTCGGCGGTTAATCCGGAATGGGCAATCCACGCGTCAATCAGCGGGCGTCCGGCGTTGTCGGTCTCCATTAGCGCCGCCATCAGTACCGCCTGCTCGCCGTCCTGCAGATAGCAGGACGGGTTTTCGCGCCAGATCACACCCAGCATCTCCTGATAGCGATAGGGCGCTTTCGGTAGTGCGGCGTAACCGGTATGCGCCAGATATCCGGCGGCGGGTTCGCCAAGCACCTGCGCGCCAGAGCGGGTGAGGGTGGCGTCGCTGGCAAACTGCTGCTGTAACCAACGCGAAGCCAGCGGACCGGCGGCAATGTACTTGCCCGGAATACCGCGATAGCAGGAGGTGTTGTAGATGGTCAGCGGCAGCTTGATGTCATACGGCGCGCGGCGGCTGGCGTTGGTCAGCGTGCGCAGGGACTGTTGGGCCAGATACTCATCGCCAAATTCCCCCAGCTCTACCATCTCACCGCGCGCGAGCTGGGCCAGGAAATGGACGGCAATTTTTTGCTGCCACTGCCACGGGTGCAACGGCACCGGTAGCCAGCTGTCGTCAAGCTTCAGCGCCTGCCAGCGGGCGTCAAAGCGCGCGCGCTCGGCACTGTCCATGGTGCTGGCCAGCAGGGTGTTGATATCGCAATCGACATCGCTGCTCCAGACCAGATGCTCGCGCTGCACGGCAACCCAGTGCAGGCGAAAACGGCCACGGTATTCCGGCGCGTACTGGCGCAGCGCCTCCAGCCCCCAGCCGCGGCGTCCTTTGTTAAAAATGAACTTGGGATGGCCGCTCATCAGACACTGGAGTTCGTCCGGGTCGAGATGAATAAGCGCGTCGGCATCCAGCGTCTCTCGCGCCTGCAGCAGCTGCATGTCGCCCCGCAGCGTGGCGTAAAGATCTTCCAGATGCTCTGCCGTTTGTGCGTCGCTCATCTCCAGCACCGTCGCCAGCTGCAGAAACGCGCTTTCCGCTTCCACGGCGGCTCCGCTGGCGGTGGTCAGACTGGCGGGATCGATATGTAACCAGCCCCAGATGCCGCGCGTGGCGCGAAACTGCCAAGTTTCGCTGCCCATGGTGATTTGCCAGCGGTCAGCGGCCAGCGGCTCGGCGCTCAGGGTACGTTCGTATTCCAGCTCGGCGAGGATCTTCGCCACCATCTCGCGGTTCACTTTTTGCCAGAGTGCGTTCACAGTCCCACCTCGCTGAAGAAGCGGTGACGCTCGCTCATGATGAGGCGCGAACGTTTATGCGGGAAGTCGAACTCTTTAACGGTGTCGAAACCGGCGGAAGCCAGATGGCGGAACAGGCGCTGGTTGTCGAAACGCGGCTCAGCGACAATGCGCGTCGTGCGCGGTTCATCCAGCCACAGATAGTGGCTCAGACCGCGCAGCCAGCTACGGATATACTGCGCGCCGCGCCAGTTCTCTTCGCCGACCAGCATATGCAGCCCACGGTCAAACGGCTGCCAGCGATAGTGGCGTCCGATACGGTCTTCTGCGGCCCAGTAGAGCTCAAAATAGCCGAACGGCTGATCGTCAAAGCAGCCGATAACCGGATAGCAGTACGTCGAGTCGAGCTGACGGCGCAGGTAGTTTTCCTGCTCTTCCTGAGGACCGGCCATCTCCCAGAACGCGTTGACGCGCGGGTTGTTCATCCACTGGGTAAAACGCTCACCGTCCAGCGCCACGTCGGCCACGCGGAAGCTCAGGGTGCGTTTAATTTGTGCATCGTAACGGCGATAGACTTCCCCTTGCGGACGGTGAGGGCGCAGCGGGAAGTAAAGCTGACGGCTCTCATCGAATTGCATGCCACCGCTGGCCTGCGGACGCTCCCCCTGCAGCCACAGCGGCAGCTGCCAGAAGGTCTCACGGGCCAGATAATCGCCACTGGCAAGCGCGAATAACGCCTGCGCCTGTGGTTCATTCTGCCAGGCTGCCCACGGCAGCGTGATGCCGGTCAGTGCCGGTGCGGCGACAAACAGCTGATCCAGCGCCTCGACCAGCCAGCCGTCCGGGATATCGCGCAGGCGCTCCAGCACCGCGCTGCCGTCGAGGCCTAATGTCAGCGGCAGAGACGTGTCCGTTGCGGTGCAACGAAAGCCGTAGCCGGAATGGACGATTTTCGCGTTAGCCATCACGCCTTCTCCTTGTAAAACGGGTTGCTAAAGTCGAAATAGATCACTGCCGGATCGGCAATCGTGTTTTCGTTGCGGTCGTGCAGGTAGCAGAAAAAGTTGCCTTTGCAGTTCCAGGTCGGGCTGTCCAGCACGTAGTCAAGGCAGCGGGTCTGCTTCGCGGTCTGGCGCAGGCTGGCCAGCGCGTCACGCACCCGTGACATCAGGCTCTCTTCGCTGTCGAAACCTGCGGCAGCGAGGGCGGCGGTGACGGCGAGTGTGGAGTTCAACAGCAGGTAATACGGGAAGTAGCGCAGCAGCTGGCTCTCGCCGAAGCGGTTTTCCACCTCGCTTTCACCTGCCTCTTTCAGCCACGCGTCGGCCCCTTCGGTCCAGGCGCTGCCCTGGCAGTCACGGTAGATAAGCCCGACCGGGAAGTCCTGCTGCATCTCCACATGAATGTTTTGCTGATGTGCCAGCAGGACCAGACCGTAATCGGCTTCGGCGCTGAACAGCGGAAGGAGAACGCGGTCGCAATAGGCTTCCAGCCAGCAACGCGCGGCCTGGGCGAGGGGGAGATCCAGACGCTGGCTGAGACGGCGGACCGCAGCCGCCAGCAGGCTGTCACCACCGTCCGGCGCGGCCTGCGTTAGGCTCACCAGCACGTTGGTTTGCGTATCCGGCGTATCAAACAGCAGGTTCACGCGCAGCGCCATCAGGCTCTCTTCCTGAATGACGCCGCTTTCGTCACGCAGACCCGCCCAGCCGTCTTCCTGCATCACGCGCATAGTGGGGTAGCGCGCCTGGAGCTCCTGCCAGCGCGCCGTTTTCGCCAGACGTGCCAGACGCATCCCGCGCTTAACCTCTTTCACCGACAGCGTGCGTACCGAGTTGGTCAGGCGCACGCTCAGGGAAAACTTAATCATGTCGCTGTTGGTTTCGCAGTACAGCGAGCGGGAGGAGCTGGTGGGCAGCCACTGCGCGCCCGCTTCGCCCAGATCCTGCAAGGCTCCCTTCGCCACCAGTCGCTGGCACCAGTCCTGACCGAGCAGGTACTCCGCCTGCCACGGGTGCATCGGCAGCAGCCAGCGGGTGTCGGTGAAATGACCGAGCAGTTCAGGGGCGCTCTGGGCTGCGAAGCGCAGCAGGCGTTCACGCAGGGAGACGTTCAGGCTCTCGCCAGCGATCAGTTCACTCTCAACGGCAAACCAGCGCAGCGGAAAGCGGGAGGCGAAATCGGGCAAATAGCGGCGGGCTTCGGTTTCGTTAAACGGCTCGTGTGACTTCGGGGCCGGATGGAATGCGTGGCCGACCAGCAGCGCCTGTTCCGCCTCGGCGAATGTCAGCGGCGTGTCGCGCAGGTTTGCCCAGCGGTGACGCAAGTCGATCGCCTGCCAGGTATGGGCATGGCTTTCAAGGGCGCGCTGCTTAAAACGCGCCAGCGTATCGGCATCCAGTGAGCCTTTTACATCGGGTTTTTCAAGAATTAAATCAACCAGTTGAGGGAAAGTGACGGCGTCACTACGGTCGCTGTCGGTCTGGATGAGCGTTGCCGGGAAGCGATACTGATGATGCTGGGTTGGGGAGAAATAGTGTACTGAAACCCGGATGGCCTGGGTTTGCGAGAGCGGGATATGGATCTGCGATAGCTCATCCGCAGCGGTAGCGGGGAGATAGCGCCAGTCCTTCGTTTCGCGCAACAGGGCGTTTAAAAAACACTGGGCCGCAACGTCTGTACCGGCAGAGCGGGGCAGAGTACGCATAGATGTACCTCATTCCATGACTGATAATAATTCTCGTTATGATATTCATTCTGTTTACAGTCGCAACTATTTTTGCAATATTTGTTTTCATAAACTTCATGATTTCCACACATTTATTGACACTATCTTCACAATTCTATGCGCTCACTTTCCGACACTCTGACCGACAATCTCATCCCGAAAGCGAACTGGCCCCTGGCATTGTGTGCCGGTTTACTGGGGATTGGGCAAAACGGTTTGCTGGTCATGCTGCCGCAGCTGGTCACGATGACCGAGCTATCGCTCTCCGTTTGGGCGGGTCTGTTGATGTTCGGTTCGATGCTCTTTTTACCGGCTTCGCCCTGGTGGGGACGCCAGAGCGAGCGGCACGGCTGCAAAAGCGTGATGCTGGCCTCGCTGAGCGGCTATCTGGCAAGTTTCTTCGTCATGGCGCTGGTGGTCTGGGCAATGGCGAACGGGATGCTTAATGCCGCCTGGGGGCTGGCAGGGCTTATCCTCTCGCGCACCCTGTACGGCCTGACGGTCTCTGGTCTGGTGCCGGCGGCCCAGACATGGGCCATTCAACGTGCGGGTCTGGAGAAAAGAATGGCCGCGCTGGCGACAATAAGCTCGGGCCTCAGCTGCGGGCGTCTGCTGGGGCCGCCGCTGGCAGCGCTGATGCTCAGCGTTAACCCGGTGGCACCGCTGTGGCTGATGGCTATGGCTCCGTTTATCGCCCTGCTGCTGGTGCTGCGTGAAGTGGCCGATCCACCTTTACCGCCAGTGGCGCAACAGGCGACGCGGCTGCAGGTATCAATGCTGCCTTATCTTATGCTGGCGCTGTTGCTTGCCGCACTGGTGAGCCTGATGCAGCTGGGTCTGTCACCCCATCTCCGTCCGTTGCTGGACGGCAATGCGGCGCAAATCAGCCATCACGTCGCGCTGCTGCTGAGCCTGGCCGCGCTGGCAACGCTCGCTGCCCAGTTTCTGGTGGTGCGTCCGCAGCACTTTCGCCCGATGACGTTACTTTGCCTGGCAGCGGTGTTGATGGTGGTCGGACTTGGGGTGATGTGTCTCGCGGATGTGGCACTGTTCTATGTGGGGATCGTCATTACCTCGCTGGGGGCGGCGATGGCAACGCCCGGCTATCAGCTGCTGCTGAACGACAGGTTAACGACAGGCAAAGGGGCGGGGGTGATCGCCACCAGCCATACGCTGGGCTACGGCGTCAGCGCGTTGCTGGTGCCGCTGGTGACGCGCGCATTCGGTGAAACGTTTTTAATCGTGGCCGCCTGGGCAATGGCGCTGCTGTTTTTAGCCTTGAGCTTTGGGGTACGGTCGGTTGAGCGTACCCCAGAAACAGGGGCCTAGTGGACGTGTCGGGAGGCGGTGCTGCCGGAACCCTCACTCTGGCGCAGACGCTGCAGGGGATCCTGCTGATAAAAATGACAAAAACGTTGCCACAGGGCCGGGAAACGCGGGGCGAACAGCTCCGGAGCGCTAAAGAAATACTCTGACAGCACCGCAAAACATTCGGCCGGATCGGTTGCCGCATAGGCATCAATGCTGGCCGCGCTTTCCCCGACAAGGTCAATCTCATCCTGGATATTTTCCATCGCCGCATGCAGGTCGTGCTCCCAACCGGCGACTTCACGCAGGGGGATCAGCGGAACACCGCTGGCGCGATCGCCGTTGCGGGTATCAAGCTTATGCGCCACTTCGTGAACAATCAGGTTAAACCCGGACGCGTCGAACGAGTCCTGAATATCCAGCCAGTTGAGGATGATGGGGCCTTGCTGCCAGCTTTGCCCGGACTGCACCACGCGCTGGTTATGCACCAGGCCAATATCATCTTCCCACTCGTCATCAACGATAAACGGCGCGGGGTAGATCAGCACTTCGTGGAAGCCATCCAGCCACTCGATACCCAGTTCGAGCACCGGCAGGCAGAAAAGCAGGGCGATACGCGCGCTTTTAAGTGCATCCAGCTCAAACCCCTGCAGCGGAACCAGCCGCTTTTGCTGCAAA
Organism: Enterobacter cloacae complex sp. IR5384; assembly: GCF_049237265.1. NCBI lineage: Bacteria > Pseudomonadati > Pseudomonadota > Gammaproteobacteria > Enterobacterales > Enterobacteriaceae > Enterobacter > Enterobacter cloacae complex sp. IR5384. Next base: position 42,898 of record NZ_JBMKHJ010000021.1, read on the forward strand.
AAGCGATCCGCCAGTTGAATGAGCTTTGACTGTTCATCCGGCTGGAGGTTGGCCAGCACGGGGATCGCCAGCGCGTCATCCCACGGCAGCGCCACATGTTGACCAGCGTCATTTGATTTCCAGGGCCACTTAATCATCGCTGTGCTCGCAAACTCGTCACGTGAACAAAATTGAAAGGTCAGGTTCCGTTAACATGCCAAAGAACCCGGCATGAAGGCAACTATAAAACGTAGAGATGTGGGAATGGCAGGAGAGGCCAGCCCTCTGCCATTATTCAAACACTTATCCCGTTTCCTTTCAGTGACAAAAATCCCATTGAGACGATCCCCAGCGGAAAACATGGCACAACGGGTGATACAGAGCGTTTATCGACGTTTGATTTCCCCGAGCGCGTCGATCAGTTGCGCCTTCTCCACGGATATTGGCTTATTGTCCTGAAGCGGTGCTAGTACCTCTCTGATTCATAAGTCGCTATTATGAATGTTCGAGTTTCCAGAAAGCGCTAAGGATTGCCAGAATCTATGCCCGTCAATTTCGACCTCAACGATCTTTATGCCTTCAGAGCGCTGGTGGAGTACGGTAACTTCCGTATTGCCGCAGAATCTATCTGCCTCTCCCAGTCCGCCTTAAGCCGCCGCATTGAAAAGCTGGAGACCGCCGTCGGCGCGAAACTGTTCGACAGAACCACCCGGCGCGTGACGCTGACGCTCTTCGGGCAGACCTTTGCCGACCGCTGCGGGCAGCTTCTGGAAAACGTGGAAACGATGCTGGCGGACATCGACAAGGTGAGCGAGGAGCGCACCGGGCTAATTACCGTTGCCACCGTGCCTTCGGCGGCCTGCCATTTTATGCCGGAGGTGATCCGCCAGTTTCATCGCCGCTATCCGCGCGTGCGCATCAAGCTTATCGACAGCAGCGCGGGCAACGTCATTGACGCGGTAGCCAGCGGGCAGGCGGATTTTGGTATCTGTTTTGCGAGGAGCCTGCAGCCAGATCTCACCTTTATTCCGCTGGTGGAGGATGTATACGTCGCCGCGTGTCGTCGCGATCATCCGCTGGCGGGACGCAAAAGTCTGACCTGGCAGGCGTTTTATCAGCAGGATTACATCAGCCTGGACATTACATCGGGCAACCGGAATCTGCTCGATCAGATGCTCGGCCATATTAAGCCGGAGCGCCCGGGGATCTGCGAGACGCGCCACGTCACCACGATGCTGGGAATGGTGGAGGCGGGGATTGGTATTGCTGCCGTCCCCGCCATGTCAATGCCGCACTCTGAGCACTCCTTCCTGACGCACATTCCGCTGACCGAGCCCGAGGTCAAACGCACTGTCGGGCTGATCCGGCGCAGCGGGCGTATTCAGTCGTGGATTGCCGCTGAGCTTGAAACACTCATTACTGCACGTTATCGCGCGGCGGAGTGACGGGGAGCATCCCGGTGGCGGTGATGGTCTCCTGCGCGTTTGCTGATGCGAGGTAATCCAGCAGCGCTTTACCTTCGGAAGGATGCTCCGCGTGAGCGGTGACCGCGCCGGCAAAACGGGTGATGTACTGCAGGTTATCCGGCAGTTTGCCGACAAAGGTTACGCCGGGCACGGGTAACAACTCGCTGACCTGCTGGAAACCCACGGCGTATTTCCCTTTTGCCACCTCGGAGGCGACCGGTATGCGCTCCACCTTATGCGCTTTGCCCTCTACCTGTGCTTCAATCCCCAGCTTTTTGAAGAGCTCTGTTTGCACATACCGGCCGCTGGCGCTGTCGGAATAGGCGATGGTGGTGGCCTTAAGCAGAGTCTGTTTGAGCGCGCTATCGGTCGCGATATCCGGTACCGGCGAGCCGGCTTTCACCACCACGCCGATGGGCGAATCCGCCAGTTCAACGCGCGAGCCTTCTTTGACCATCCGGTCCTTCGCCAGGTGCGCCAGTGCATCACCCACCATAATCACCACGTCTGCTTTTTCACCGCGCGCCAGTCGGTTGGGGATCGCCTGCGGCGTCTGTCCCATCGACGGCCCCGGGATCAGCACGATATGGTCGCCCGTCCGGGCTTCATACTGGGGGGCGAGTTTTTCCAGCGCGGCCTTAAAACCGCCTGAAATCATGACCGTCACCTCCTGGGCCAGCGCGCCTGCGCTGGTCGCCAGTATTACCAGCCCGGTCAGACCTGAACGTACAAATATGCGCATATTATCCTCTCTGTACTTGCAGACTCATCGCGCTGCGACGGTAGAGATAAAGCGTTGCCAGCAACGCGCAGATCGCCGCGAAGCTCATCCAGTAGCCCGGGGAGGCTTTATCGCCGGTGTACTCAATCAGGGCCGTTGAAATGACCGGTGTAAACCCGCCGAAGATCGCGGTAGCAAGGCTATACGCCAGTGAGAAACCGGCAACACGCACTTCAACCGGCATGATCTCCGTCAGCGCCGGGATCATCGCGCCGTTATAGAGGCCATAGAGGAAGGAGAGCCACAGCAATACGCTCAGCATCATGGAGAAGCTCGGTGCCTGCGCCAGCAGCGTCAGGGCCGGATAGCTGGTGATCAGCGCCAGCAGCGTCATGGCAACCAGCACCGGTTTACGGCCGAAGCGGTCCGACAGGGCTCCGCCCACCGGCAGCCAGATAAAGTTGGAGATGGCCACCAGCAGCGTCACCAGCAGGCTGTCGGAGGCGCTGAGCATTAATACTTTTTTGCCGAAGGTAGGCGCATAGACGGTGATCAGATAGAACGCGGTGGTGGTCATGGCGACCATCAGCATGCCCGCGACCACAACCGGCCAGTTCGCCAGCAGGGTGGTAAAGACCTGACGCATCGCCAGCGTGTGACGGCGGGTGCGGAACTCCTCGGTCTCTTCCAGCTTGCGGCGCAGGAAGAAGATAAACGGCACAATCAGGCAGCCGAACAGGAACGGGATCCGCCAGCCCCATTCACGAATGGCGCTCTCTTCCAGCATTGCGTTCAGCGCAAAGCCCATTGCGGCGGCCACCATAATCGCCACCTGCTGACTGCCGGACTGCCAGCTGGTAAAGAAGCCTTTGCGACCCGGCGTGGCAATTTCAGCCAGGTAGACCGACACGCCGCCAAGCTCCGCCCCGGCGGAAAAGCCCTGCAGCAAGCGTCCAGCCAGCACCAGCAGTGGCGCCCACAGGCCGATGCTCTCATAAGAGGGGATCAGCACAATCAGGAAGGTGCCGGCCGCCATAATCGACAGGGTGGTGATTAACCCTTTACGGCGACCCACCTTGTCGATGTAAGCCCCGAGGACAATCGCGCCAATGGGGCGCATTAAGAAGCCTGCGCCGAAGACGGCGAAGGTCATCATCAGCGAGGCAAACTCACTGCTCGCCGGGAAGAAGGTATGCGCGATGTAGGTGGCATAGAACCCGAACAGGAAGAAGTCGAATTGCTCAAGGAAATTGCCCGAGGTGACGCGAAGTATCGCGCCCGCTCTTGCGCGAACGGTTGCAGGTGGGGTTGAGGAAATCATGGTCGTCTCCAGTTTTTTATTGACGTGTTGTCCGTCTGTTTCTGAAAACTGGCGCATTAAACGGAAATTAATAAGCGCAAATCACGCATCAACTGATGCGTGCTGCACATTAATGACAGGACGTTGACCGGGATTTACATACCTAACAATAACTTAACAATTCATTGATTTTTCATTCACCATAATTCGCTAAGTGGCTGATATCGCTATTTTGTGATATCGCGCAGAAGGGCAGAGTAGCCGCTGCTCTTGTCGGGTGGCGCTTCGCTTACCCGACCTGTGAATTTTGTAGGCCCGTGCAAGCGTAGCGCCGCTGGGCAAAACTGGCAGAGCGCTCTATTCAGCGCAGCGCCTGTGCAATCGCGCTAAACATCAGCGACGCTTCCAGCGGCTGGGCGCTGAAAGACGGCTCCGCCTGCGGCCAGGTGGACCACTGGACGATCACCAGGTTTTCCTTTTGATTCACCATAATCATCTGGCCAAAAATCCCCAGCGCCCAGAGTGAATCTTTCAGGGAATCCTCTGGCGCGGGCTTAACGTCTTTTGCCGTGGCGGGCACCTCGTTATTCCACCACTGATAGCCGTACAACCCTTTCGGATGCGCGTCTGAGACGGAACCTTTCGCCTGCGTCCAGTCTGACGACTCTTTTACCCAGCCGTCAGGCAGGATCTGTTTGCCCGAAGGGAGCGTACCGTTATGCAGGATAAATTCGCCGAAGCGGCCCCAGTCTTCCAGCGTGGCGTTAAAGCCGTGCGCGCCGACATCGTGCTGGCCTTTACGGTAGGCATGCCATACGCCGTCGTTCGCCATCCCGTACGGCTGCCAGATGCTTTTCTCCAGGTACGCCGCCAGCGTCATACCGGTGGCGCGCTCCAGCACGTCACCCAGCAGCCACGCGCCACCCGATGAATAGGACCAGTTCTCTCCGGCCGGGTGTTCCCGACGTAATCCCTTCACCAGCTTACGCACGCAGTTGTAGGTGCCCGGCTTAGCTTCGCATTCGGTAAGCTGCGCGAAATCAGACTGTGGGTTGGTGTAGTCTTCGTTCCACGCCACGCCAGAGGTGTGAGTGATGAGCTGTCTCAGCGTCACGCCATCCCACGCCGTGCCTTTTAAATCGGGTTCGTAGCGGGTGATAAGATCGTCAAGGGAGTGGATTTTGCCCTCTTTAAGGGCGACCCCGACCAGCCCAGAGACCACGGATTTCCCCACCGAACGTGATGTCCAGAGCGTGGAATCGGTATTGCCTTCACCCAGATATTTCCACGCTATTTTGCCGTCCTTCAGCACCAGCATGCCGCTGACGTTCTGGCGTTTCACGTAATCCTGGAGGGTATAGGTCTTGCCATTAACCTGATAGCGGGCGTCGGTAAGCGGTTTCTCTGCTGCCAGCAGCGGTGTGGCCTTTCCGTGGCGGAAAACATCGCCCGCGTAGTTGCGGTAGTCGTTACGAAAGCCCACCACGCGATCCGCCTGACTCCAGGTGAGCATGCTGTGTGTGTCGGGAAGGGTTGCGTCAAACGGTGCAGGGCACTGGTTGAGGTCGGTGCCGTGACAGGCAGCCATAACGGCAGGGGATAAGAGGCTGCTGACCACCAGTGCGGCGAGCAGGCTGCGGTTTAACGTTTTGTTTTTCATGTTTATCTCGTTTGGTTCAGGAAGGACTTCAGTTTAAGAAGCCGCGCCCTATAATAAAAAACGGGTTATGGGGGAAATTCCCCCGAAAAACGGAATGAAGGGAGAGGAAGCGATGGTCTATTCATTTGCCCAGCTGGAGGCGTTTACTGCGGTGGCAGAGCACGGCAGCCTGATGAAGGCGGCCATTAAGCTCGATAAAGACCGTACGACCCTGCGCGATCTGATCGATTTTCTTGAGGACGGGCTGGGTTATGCCCTGTTCCTGCGCGAGGGACGCAGCGTGCGGCTAACGCCTGAAGGGGAACAGCTTCAGCGACAGGCGCACCTGCTGATGCGTCAGGTGAAAGCCTTTGAGGCCTTTGCCAGAGCGGTGCCGGACAGCGCGACGCAGGACATTGCCCTTGTTTACGATCCGTTCACTCCCCGGGCTTTTCTGCAGGCGCTGATTGCAGAAATGGCGGCACAAAAAATACGCCTGAGCCTGACCAGCGCGTCGCGTGACGAGGCCGAAGCCCTGCTGGCGAGCGGAGAGGCGGATTTAGGTATCTGCCAGGCGCGCAACCGTAGCGTGGGTAATGAGATGGAGTGGCGGGCTCTGGGAGCCATCGACATGGATTTTTACGCCGCAGACGCGCTTTTTGCGAAGGTTGCCACGCCGGTTTCGCTGCTCGATCTCTCTCTGGTTCCGCAGGTGGTTATGCATGCCGCGTCAGATGAACCGGTTGCCCGTCGTCTGCAAATTGCCGGGCATACCCTTTTCACTAATGAAATTGAGATGCTGCGCGGCCTGCTGGAGCAGGGCTGTGGCTGGGGCTTTTTGCCGACCCATCTTCATGCGACACAGTGGAAAAACGTAAAAAGGCTGCCCACCGAAGTGGGCAGCCAGGGGATAAGTCAGACGATGGTCACTATCTGGAAGCCGGGCAGCGACAAGCGTGAGAGGATCAATCAAACGTTGTCGCGGCTGCCGGCACTATGGAAACGCTCAGCGCTGTGAACATCCCTGGCACTGTTTGTTCTGGATCTGCTGGAAGAAGTCGTTACCTTTGTCATCCACCAGGATAAACGCCGGGAAGTTCTCCACTTCAATTTTCCAGATGGCTTCCATTCCCAGTTCCGGATACGCCACGCACTCCAGGCTCTTGATGCTGTTTTGCGCCAGTACCGCCGCCGGGCCGCCGATGCTGCCCAGATAGAAGCCGCCGTGTTTGTGGCAGGCATCCGTCACCTGCTGGCTGCGGTTGCCTTTGGCCAGCATGATCATGCTCGCGCCGTGGGACTGCAGTAAATCCACATACGAGTCCATGCGGCCCGCAGTGGTTGGGCCGAGGGAGCCGGAGGCATAACCTTCCGGTGTTTTGGCCGGGCCCGCGTAGTAAATCGGATGGTCTTTAACGTACTGCGGCAGTTCCTCGCCGTTGTCGAGCAGCTCTTTCAGCTTCGCGTGGGCGATATCACGCGCCACGATGATGGTGCCGTTCAGCGACAGGCGGGTAGAGACCGGGTACGCGGAAAGCTGCGCCAGGATCTCGTTCATCGGCTTGTTGAGGTTGATGCTGACCACGTCACCTTCGCCCTGCTGGCGCAGCGATTCAGGAATGTACTGACCCGGGTTGTGTTCCAGTTTTTCAATCCAGATCCCGTCGCGGTTGATTTTCGCTTTGATGTTACGGTCTGCGGAGCAGGAGACACCCATGCCGATTGGGCAGGAGGCACCGTGGCGCGGCAGGCGGATCACGCGGATATCGTGAGCGAAGTATTTACCACCAAACTGCGCACCCAGACCCAGGTTCTGCGCTTCCTGGAGCAGTTCCTGTTCGAGCTGAACATCGCGGAACGCCTGGCCGTGTTCGTCCCCCTCGGTGGGCAGGGCGTCGTAGTAGCGGGTGGAGGCCAGCTTCACCGTTTTCAGTGTCGCTTCCGCGGAGGTTCCGCCAATCACGAAGGCAATATGGTATGGCGGACAGGCCGCGGTACCCAGGGTGCGCATTTTCTCCACCAGATAGTTTTTCAGCTTCGCCGGAGTGATCAGCGCTTTGGTTTCCTGATAGAGGTAGGTTTTGTTGGCTGAACCGCCGCCTTTCGCCATGCAGAGGAATTTGTACTCGTCGCCGTCGACGCTGTAGAGGTCGATCTGCGCAGGCAGGTTGGTGCCGGTGTTCACCTCTTTATACATATCCAGCGCCGCGTTCTGGGAGTAGCGCAGGTTGTCTTCGATGTAGGTGTTGTACACCCCCTGACTCAGCGCGGCTTCATCGCCACCGCCGGTCCAGACGCGCTGGCCTTTTTTACCCATGATGAGCGCTGTGCCGGTATCCTGGCAGGTTGGCAGCACGCCTTTAGCGGCGATTTCAGAGTTACGCAGGAACTGCAGGGCAACGTACTTATCGTTCTGGCTCGCTTCCGGGTCGTTAAGAATGGCGGCGACCTGCTTCTGATGGGAAGGACGCAGCATAAACGCAGCATCGTGGAACGCCTGCTGTGCCAGCAGTGTCAGCGCCTCTGGCTCGACTTTCAGGACTTCCTGACCGTCGAACTCGGCAACGGAGACGTGCTCTTTGGTCAGCAGATAGTATTCGGTGTCGTCGTGCGCGAGTGGGAAGGGGTTTTGATAAAAAAACGGTTTGTTTGACATAGCTTGCTCCAGAAAAATAAAACCGCCGGAGGAGAAGTCCGGCGGTCAGGAATCAGAACATCATGGACATCCACGGATAACCAATCAGCAGCAGGGCCGCCAGGAAGATGGCACCGAAGATAGTGCCCAGGCGCCAGTAGTCTTTGGTTGGCAGGTAGCCACTACCGTAGTAAATCGGGCTTGGGCCGGTACCGTACGGGGTGATGATCCCCATCACACCCAGCGAGGTCACCATCAGCAGGACGAAGACTTCCATATTCATGCCCGGAATGGTGGAGGCGATGGTCAGCATCGCCGGCAGCAGCGCGGTGGTGTGCGCGGTGGTGCTGGCAAACAGGTAGTGCAGCAGGTAGAACGCCAGCAGCAGTACGATGGTGGCAACGCCCGGCGAGATACCGCTCATTAACAGACCGCCCTCTTTACCCAGCCAGCTGATAAAGCCGGTAGAGGAGAGGCCATCTGCCAGCGCGACCAGGGTGGCGAACCAGACGAAGGTATTCCACGCGGCTTTATTGCCGGTGATATCGTTCCACTCCAGCACGCCGGTCCACAGCATCAGACCCACAATCAGCAGGGCAGCCATGGCTGGTTCAATCCACGCGGCGGCGAAGATCCACATCAGCAGCGCACAGCACACGAACACCAGCAGCAGAATTTCATTGCGGGACAGTTTGCCCAGTTTTTCCAGTTCACGGGTTGCCCACAGCGGTACTTCATTATTCACTTTGACTTCTGGTGGGTAGAACCAGTAGGCCAGCAGCGGCATGGTCAGAATCAGCAGGATGCCCAGCGGCAGGAAGGCGAGGAACCAGGTACCCCAGGAGATATCAATCCCTACCGTGCTTTTCACCAGCGCCAGTGCCAGCAGGTTCGGCGCAAGGGCGGAGAGGAACATCGAGCTGGTGATACAGGCCGCGGTGATCGCCACCCACATCAGGTACGAACCAATTTTACGCGCGCTTGGGTCGTTTGTTTTTGAGCCATACAACGGCGGCAGGTTAGCGATGATCGGGTAGATGGTCCCGCCGCTACGTGCGGTGTTGGACGGCGTAAACGGTGCCAGCAGCAGGTCCGCGAAGGTGATGGCGTAACCGAGCGTCAGGCTGCGACGGCCGAGATATTTCACCAGAATCAGCGCCAGACGGCGGCCGAAGCGGGTTTTATCATAGCCCGCGGCGAACATGAAGGCGCCGAAGATCAGCCACACAGTCGAGTTACCAAACCCGCTGACCGCCCACTTAAAGGAGGCACCCGCCAGCTTGAATTTCGGGTCGGCCAGCTGTTCAGGGCTGAACAGCACCCACTGGCTGCACAGCGCAATCGCCACCACGCCAGTCAGACCGATCACCGCGCCCGGCAGCGGTTCGAAGATTAAGCCGACGATCACGCCGACAAAGATCGCGAAGTAGTGCCACGCATAAGGCGGCAGCCCTTCCGGTACCGGAACAAACAGCAGCAGGACGGCGACGATGACGGGCAATGCCATCATCAGCAGTCGTTTTGCTTTCCCATTTGATGCCTGGTTCGCCACAGGGGGCGTTACAGCAGTTTTTGTATTCATAGTTTCACGTCTTAAGTTGTCAAAAATTCGGTCGCACTGAAAAACAAAATTGCTTTCTTAAGTTTCTTTGCTTTTTTTAGTTATTAAAGGTGCTGATTTGTATTTTCAGTAATAGCGATTTAATGCATTTTGGTTTGCGCTAAATTAAAAATTGATGATGTTTTATATTGCGCTTTTGGATGCCATAACTATTGATCGCGATCAAAAAAAGAGAATTGCAGCGTTATTTTTATGCTTTTATTAATAACCACTCTGGCGTATGTGGGTATTACGTATATTATGAGTTCAATTTATCATTTCTGTAACAATACCGAATTTTGATAATTTTTATTTGATTGATTTGTATGGGTTTGATTGGTTTTTGGAGAAATGGTTTTACCATTGATTATTTAACGAATTTTAAATTATTGTGAATGGCTAAATTACAATCGCTAACACCAATGTGTTATTTGTGTTATCGCAGGGATTAAATAGTTTTTTAACTAACGTAATAACTTTAGAAACTAAAAAAATCATTATATTAATATCATGACATCGGCAAATAACGACGAAATAAAAAATCAATCCGATAACGAATTCTTAATTTTTAAAGTTTGGAGTTTCAATTATGAGCACTAACGAACGTATTCTGAGCCCCTTCACATTACCGAATGGCACCGAACTGAAAAACCGTTTGTTAATGGCACCCATGACCACCTGTACTGGCTATTACGACGGCACGGTCACCAGCGAGCTGGTGGAGTACTATCGGGCCCGTTCCGGCAGCATTGGTACCATTATTGTTGAATGCTGCTTTATCGATGATCTCGGCCTTGCGTTCCCCGGCGCGATTGGTATCGATAACGACGAGAAAATCGCCGGGCTGGCGAAAATCGCGGACGCCATTAAATCCAAAGGCTCGAAAGCCCTGCTGCAGATCTACCACGGCGGCCGTATGGTCGATCCAAAACTGATCGGTGGCCGCACGCCGGTTGGCCCAAGCGCCGTTGCCGCGCCGCGTGACGGGGCCGCCACGCCGGTTGCCCTGACCGGTGAAGAAGTGGAAGGCATGATCGGCAAGTTTGGTGAAGCCGTTCGCCGTGCTATTCAGGCTGGTTTCGACGGGGTTGAAATTCACGGCGCAAATACCTACCTGATTCAGCAGTTCTACTCCCCGAACTCTAACCAGCGCGACGACGAGTGGGGCGGCAGCCGCGATAACCGCGCTAAATTCCCGCTGGCGGTGCTGGATATCACGCACAAAATGGTGCGCCAGTACGCGGACGATGCGTTCATTATTGGCTACCGTTTCTCCCCTGAAGAGCTGGAAGTCCCGGGCATCCGCTTTGAAGACACCATGTACCTGCTGGAAAAACTGGCGGCACGCGGTGTGGATTATCTGCACTTCTCCGTAGGGGCGACCCTGCGTCCTTCCATTGTCGACACCCAGGACCCAACCCCGCTCATCAAAAAATATTGCGCCATGCGCTCTGAAACCCTGGCTCAGGTTCCGGTGATGGGTGTCGGCGGCGTGGTAAATGCCGCAGACGTTAACGAGGCGCTGGATAGCGGTTACGACCTGATTGCCGTGGGCCGCGCCACCATCGCTTACCCGGACTGGACTGACCGGATCGCGGCCGGTGAAAGTCTGGAGCTGTTTATGGACAGCACCAAACGCGAAGAGCTGAGCATTCCTGAACCGCTGTGGCGCTTCTCGCTGGTGGAATCGATGATCCGCGATATGAGCATGGGCGAATCAAAATTCAAGCCAGGCATGTTCACTGAGAAGGTGCAGGACGATGTTAACGAACTGGTAATCAACGTCAGTCTGGAAACCGATCGCATCGCCGATATTGCGCTGGCGTCTGGACCGAGCGAAGACGTTGAGTTTGTCACCAGCTTTGAAGAGATCCGCACCCGCATTCTGGACGCCAACACCCCGCACGTGGATGCCATCACGGGTGCAACCAGCCAGAGTGAAGCGGTGAAAAAAGCGGTCTCTAAAGCGATGCTGAAATCCAGCAAAGCGCTTGCGGCAGAAGAGGGCGCTGACCCGAACGCGACCCGCAGCGTGGATGTGGTGGTAGTGGGTAGCGGCGGTGCCGGTCTGGCCGCAGCCATTCAGGCCCACGATGAAGGCGCGAGCGTGCTGATCGTTGAGAAGATGCCAACCATCGGCGGGAACACCATCAAAGCTTCTGCCGGGATGAATGCCGCCGAGACGCGTTTCCAGCGGGTGAAAGGGATCCAGGACAGCAAAGAGCTGTTCTACCAGGAGAGCCTGAAAGGGGGCGGTAACAAGAACAACCCGGAACTGCTGCGCCGCTTCGTGGAGAATGCGCCGCAGGCGATTGAATGGCTGGCAACCCGCGGCATTATGCTGAATGACATCACCACCACCGGCGGGATGAGCATTGACCGTACGCACCGTCCAAAAGACGGCTCTGCGGTAGGCGGCTATCTGATCAGCGGCCTGGTGCGTAACGTCAATAAGCGCAACATCGACGTAATGCTTGATACGTCTGTCAGCGACATCCTGTTCGAAAACGGCGAAGTCACCGGCGTGCGTCTGACCACAGAAGAGAACGAAACCCTTACCGTGACCACTAAAAGCGTCATTGTCGCCACCGGTGGCTTCAGCGCCAACAGCCAGATGGTGGTGAAATACCGCCCTGACCTGGAAGGTTTTGTCACCACCAACCACAAAGGGGCAACCGGCGGCGGTATCGCGCTGCTGGAACGCATCGGTGCCGGTACGGTAGATATGGGCGAGATCCAGATCCACCCAACCGTTGAGCAGAAAACCTCGTACCTGATTTCCGAATCCATTCGCGGCGGCGGGGCGATTCTGGTGAACCAGCAGGGGAACCGTTTCTTCAATGAGATGGAAACTCGCGATAAAGTCTCGGCGTCAATCATCGCACTGCCGGAGAAATACGCGTATATCGTCTTTGACGAGCACGTTCGTGCCAAAAACAAAGCGGCGGATGAGTACATCGCCAAAGGCTTTGTGACCAGCGCCAGCTCGCCAAAAGCCCTGGCCGAGGCGCTGGGAATGGATTACCACGCTTTCCTGGCGACCCTTGAGCGCTACAACGGCTTTGTTGAAAAACAGCATGACGATGATTTTGGCCGTACCACCGCGCTGCGTGCGCCCATCAACGAAGGGCCGTTCTATGCCATTCAGATTGCGCCGGGCGTGCACCACACCATGGGCGGCGTGACCATCAACACCGAAACCTGCGTGCTGGACAGCAACCACAACGTGCTGCCAGGGGCGTTTGCGGCCGGTGAAGTGGTCGGCGGGATCCACGGCGGTAACCGTATCGGCGGTAACGCGGTGGCAGATATCATTATTTTTGGTACGCTTGCAGGACATCAGGCGGCTATGCGTTCGAAAAAGCAGTAAGACCCCTGTGTTGTATGCCGGATACGCGCAGCGTTATCCGGCATTTTCCCCGGCGGCGCGGTGCTTGCCGGGGCTACATCTGAGGACTCATGCTATGCCTGATGACCATCGCGTTTACAGTTATTCCGCCGTCCTGATGGGATCGCCCATTCTCCTCAAACTCTTTTCCCATGACGAAGCCCTCGCCTCCCGCGTGTTTCGCCTGATCAAACAGTACGAAGATCTGCTTACCGTTAACCGTGCGCACTCTGAAGTTATGGATATCAACCATGCGGCGGGGCAGCGGCCCGTCAGCGTCAGCCGTCCGGTGTTCGAGCTGATCCGCTGCGCAAAAGCGGCGAGCCTGCTCAAGGACAGCGCGTTTAACCTGGCGATTGGCCCGCTGGTGAAACGGTGGAAAATCGGCTTTCGCGGCGACAGCGTGCCGCCCGCCGAAGACATCGCCGCCTTGCTGGCGATTACCCGTCCTGAGGATGTGGTGCTGGACGAGGCCAGCAGTAGCGTCTTTTTGACCCAAAAAGGGATGGAGATTGATCTGGGCGCCATCGCCAAAGGCTATATCGCTGACAGGGTGCGGGATTATCTGCGCAAAGAGGGCGCTGAACTTGGGCTGATCAACCTCGGGGGCAATATCCAGACGCTGGGCTCGCCGGAGGGGGGCTGGAGCGTGGGGCTTAAAAAACCGTTTGCGGGTGATGAGCTGATCGGCGCGATGACGGTAGAGAACCGCTCCGTGGTGACGTCGGGAACCTATGAACGCTACTTTGAACAAAACGGCAGGCGCTACCACCATATCCTTGACCCGCGTACCGGGTATCCGCTGGATAACGAACTGGACAGCGTGACCATCATTTCAAACGATTCCATCGACGGGGATATCTGGACCACGCTGATGTACGGCATGGGCGTGGAGAAAGGCTGCGCGGTGCTGCGCGCGCGACCTGATATTGAAGCGATTTTTGTGACCAAAACAAAAGAAGTGGTGCTCTCTTCAGCGCACCACTTCCGCTTTACCTTGCTGGATAACAGCTATCGCATTACTGACAGTACTGTTTGAGCAGGCCTGTCTGCTCGGGCTGGAGACGGTAACGATATACCGGGCGCCCGGTAGCGCCATAGTGAATGCTGGTGAACAGGATATTGATTTGCGCCAGCCAGATCAGATATTTGCGGCAGGAGACGCGCGAGATATTCACTGCACTGGCCAGGTCATCGGTGGAAAACTCGGTCTCCGGGTGAGCGTCAATCCACTGGCAGATAGTGCGCAGCGTTTGCGGCGTTAACCCTTTTGGCAGCTTTTTGCTGTCTGCCAGCTCCGGCGCGCCGCCGTGGATCAGCCTGTCGACGTCCGCCTGCTCATAATACTGGTGCGAGCCCATCAGGCTGTGCTTTGCCTTCCAGCCGTTCAGCGCCTCTTCAAAGCGCGGGAACTGGAACGGTTTAATCAGATAATCCACCACGCCGTAATGGATAGAGGTCTGGATTGTCGCGGCGTCCGCAGCCGAAGAGATCATAATGACATCGATTGGGCGACCGGAGGCGCGGATCACCGGCAGCAGATCCAGCCCGTTATCCTGCTGCATGTAGACATCCAGCAGCACCAGATCAACCGGCTGGGCAGGGTTGTTAATAATGGCCTCGGCCTGGTTCAGCGTGGAGGCGACGCCGCAGCAGCTAAAGCCTTCAACACGGTTAACATACAGACGGTTGAGGTCGGCTACCATGGCGTCATCATCGACAATTAATACATTTATCACGCGATATTCCTCTCGCTATCCCAGGGGATGTGAACAAAAAATTGGGTAAATACGCCAGGTTCAGATTCGACGGTGATATCACCGCCCAGGTTCTGAATTTGCTGGCGGGCAAGGAACAGCCCAACGCCCCGGTTTTCACCTTTTGTTGAGAAGCCTTTAGTAAAAATAGTCTCCAGCTGGGCGGGATCAATTCCCGGGCCGTCATCGCTGACTTCACAGCTGAGCCAGCCATTCTGATAGTGCAGCAGCAGGGTGATTTCGCCTTCCGGCTGGCCCTCCATCGCGTCCAGTGCGTTTTCAATCAAATTACCGAGCACGGTGACCAGCACCGCGACCTGCTCTTCGTTGGCGGTATCCGGTATCTGGCACTCATCCGCCAGGGTGAGGGTGATCCCCGCTTCTTTCGCCCGGTTGATTTTACCCAGCAGGAACCCGGCAATCACCGGCGATTTCACCTTGCTCTGGATGGTGCCAATGTCCGTCTGATAATTGTGCGCTGTCTGCAGGATGTACTCTTCCAGTTTGTCGTAGCGCTTGATATGCAGCAGGCCCAGGATCACGTGCAGTTTGTTCATAAACTCGTGCGTGTGGGCGCGCAGGGCATCGACGTAATTCACCATGCCGTCGATGCGCTGCATCAGCTGGCTGATTTCGGTTTTGTCGCGGAAGGTGGTGATGGCGCCTATCACCCGCTCCTGGCTTTTCACCGGCACCATGTTGCACAGCAGCAGCCGTCCGTTGCAGCTGATCTCCTGATCCTGACGCGTGATGCCCGTCTTTGACACCTCACGCAGGCTGGCCAGCAGGGGCGCGCTGGCGTTTTCGGTCTGCTTGCCGGAGGGCAGGAGCAATATCTCTCTGGCGGTGTGGTTTATCATCGTCACGCGGCCATGAATATCGACCGCTAACACTCCTTCGCGCAGCGACTGCAGCATCGCCTGACGTTGTTCAAACAGCGCGGAGATTTCATACGGCTCCAGCCCGAACAGGATGCGTTTCAGAACGCGAACCAGTCCCCAGATCGCCATGGAGCTCATAAAGATACTGAACAAAATGGTCCAGACGGCGTTGAGTCGCCCGCGGGCGATCTGGTCTTCCACTTTTTTTAGCGAGATGCCGACCACCACCACGCCGATCTGCTCGTGCTGGCTGTCATACACGGGCGTAAATACGCGAAGGGCTTCCGCGAGCGCGCCCCGGTTAACGGAGACGTTCTCTTTCCCTTCCAGCGCCGGGTTCAGATCGTCGCCGATAAAATGCAGGCCAATCAGCGCTTCGTTCGGGTGCGAATAGCGAATACCGCGCATGTCGGTGACCACGGTCAGCAGCAGGTCGTTGCGTTTTGTAACGCCCTGGGCGATGGGCTGGATGATATCGGCCTGCGGCGGTTGCATCAGGCCACGCTGGATCTCCGGGCTGTTCGCCAGTGTTCGGGCAATACCCAGCGCCGTATCTTTGACGTCATCGCGGGTCGCCCGGGTGATCTGCACTGAATAGAGCGCAAAGACCAGCAGCAGCACAGAGGCGATGATCGCGCACACCATCAACGTGACCAGCGTGTTCAGTTTCATGGGGCGCTTGCGCGTCTGGGGAAAGGGCTGCAAATCGCTCATCAACACTCCGCGATGAAGAAGAAAGGGGTAATTATCGCCGATGACGCGCTTTTCTTAAAGCTGTGTAAAAGCATGCATTTGCTCCGCTTTTCGTGACCCTCCTCGCATGTCATCCATATAAAACACTTTATAGTGTGTGGGTACTCATAATAAGGAGGCTGTTTATGAGCATTATGCTTACCGGTTCGGTCAAGGAAAGACGGCACGCCAGCACGATGAATATCGATAGATTGTCCACGCTGGACATGCTGAAAGTCATTCACCAGGATGATGCACTTATCTCCGCTGCAATCACCCCTTTTTTACCCATTATTGCCCGTGTGGTGGATAACGCTGCCGCGACCCTGAGCCACGGGGGGCGTCTGGTCATGGTTGGCGCGGGGTCGTCCGGCTGTGTGGCAAAACAGGCGGCGGATGAGTATGCCCCGGGTAAAACCCCGGTGATTGCCATCACGGCGGACGACGGTGCGACAAGCTACGAGCGCGGCGTTGCCGACCTGCAGGCGATTAACTTTGGCGAGCACGATATGATGCTGGCGGTCACCCTAAGCGGAAAAACGCCGTGGGTCTGGGGCGCCATGCGGCATGCGTGGTCGCTCGGTTCACCGGTGGCGGTGATTACCGATAATGCGCAAAGCGAAGCGGCGCAGCTGGCAAGTATGGTGATTGCGCCAGAGCTGGGCCCGGATGTGGTTGCCGGGTATCTGAACACCAAAGCGGCCATCGCGCAGAAAATGATCCTCTCTATGGTGACCACCGGGCTGGCCGTCCGCACCGGGCGGGTTTACAGCAACCTGCGCGTGGATCTGGAGGCGAGCAGCACCCAGTGGGCTGAACGGCAAATCGCGATAGTGATGGAAGCGGGGGGATGCACCCGAGCGGTAGCAAAAGCCGCGCTGGAGAGCTGTAACCATAACTGCAAAACGGCGGTGCTGATGGTGCTGACCGGGCTGGATGCATGGAAAGCGCATGAGTTACTTGCGCAGAACAACGGGTTTATTCGGGTGGCGTTGCAGGAAGCGCCGTAATAGAGCGCGCAGGAATAAAAAAAGGCCGCGATTGCGGCCTTTGGTGTTTTGGTGGATTAGAACTGGTAGGTCATGCCTACGCCAACGATGTCATCGGTGGAGATGCCATTGGCTTCGTAGAAGCGATCATCGTTATCCAGCAGGTTGATTTTGTAATCAACATAGGTGGAGAAGTTTTTATTGAAAGTGTAGGTCATGCCAACATCGATATAGTTCACGAGATCAACATCACCGTGCTGGCCCTGAGGATTACTGCGGTTACCTGGGTAAGTCATGTCTTTACCCTTAGAGTAAACCCATGCCAGGGATGGACGCAGACCGAAGTCGAACTGATATTGTGCTACTGCTTCGAAGTTCTGAGTTTGATCCGCGATACCATAATCACCATATGGCGTCATATTGCGAGTTTCAGCATACATCATCGCCAGATAGATGTTGTTAGCATCATATTTCGCACCCAGAGTCCATGCTTCTGCTGTTTTACCGCCCGCGTAACGAGCGCTGTATTTCTCACCGTAACCTTCTTGTTTGTTGCTACGATCAGAGGAAGAATATGCCGCACCCAGGCTCAGGCCGAAATCGAAATCATAGGTGGTAGACATACCGAAGCCGTCGCCATTCTGGAAACGCACGTCGTCATGACCATTTTTGGTTCCTTCCTGATCTTCTGTCGCGTCCTGACCTTCATTCGCGCCCTGATATTGCAGCGCAAAATTCAGACCTTCAACCAGACCAAAGAAATCCGTATTACGGTAGGTCGCCAGACCGTTAGCACGGCCATTCATAAAGTTATCAGTCCAGGTGTAGGAATCACCACCAAATACCGGCAGCATATCGGTCCAGGCTTCTACGTCATAGACGACACCATAATTACGGCCATAATCAAATGAACCGTATTCGCCATATTTCAGACCCGCATAGGCCAGACGGTTAAAGGATTTATCACCGGCGGACTCAGTATTATTTGCGTAGGTTTTATATTCCCACTGGCCGTAACCGATCAGATCGTTGGTGATCTGAGTTTCACCTTTGAAGCCAACCTGCACATAGGTTTCATCGCCATCGTCGCCAGGGTTGTCAGAGAAGGTATGACGTGCATCGACTTTACCGTACAGGTCAACTTTATTACCGTCTTTATTGTACATCTCAGCGGCATTTGCTGCGCCAGCCATTAATAACGCGGGTACAAGAATGGCCAATACTTTTCTTTTCATTATATATTCCCTTTAGAGATAATTTATATGAATATATGTAATCACGCTCCGCAACTACAGCGTCGATACTATTCCAGGAGAGGCGGTTTAAGTTCAATAATAAATGTAATTAAATGGGTAAAAATATTACTAAATATTTCTAAGTGTCGCTTTATTTTTCTCGTGAATTATAATTTGAAATATATATTGGTTAATTATTGTTAAGTATTTTTCGTGGTTATTTTATAAATTCTATTATTAGCCTTAATTATATTTCTCCGAATTAAACACTCACCAGTCGTCCTCTTCTGTAACCTTGCCCAGGATCAACTTAAGGCAAACTGAGCGTCAGAAACCTTCACACAGCACAGGGTTTAATGCCAAAATGTGACAGTTGTCACAAAACTAAAGTAAGCATGTGCAAACGGTACGGCAGTGACCGTGGAGTGAAAGATGGAACGAAAAATCGAACGCAGCCTGGGAGGCAAACTGGCCCTGTGGGTGTTTTACGCTTTTTGCGGTTACTTTGTCTGGGCGATGGCCCGGTATGTTTGGGTCATCAGTAAAATACCGTCGCTGCCGAATGCAGCAGTGGAAGGGGATTTGGGTTCGACCAGCGGCAAATGGCTTGGGGCATTGCTGGGGTGTCTGGTGCTGGGCACGGTCGGCCTGATCCTGGGTGGGATTGCGTGGTACACCCGTCCCCGTCAGGACAACTCGTGATAGCGTCCGGGAAAGTTGCTATTGTAACCATTTTAACAACAGGACGTGATGATGGAACTTACGCAGTGGCAGCAACGTTTTGAGCGCTGGCTCGGGGAAAACCACACCACCGACGACACCGCGCATGATATTTCGCACTTTCGTCGCGTCTGGATGACGGCGCAAAAAATCATGGCTAACCAGGCGGTCGAGCCGCTGGTGATCCTGACCGCATGCTATTTCCATGATATTGTCAGCCTGCCGAAAAACCATCCTGAACGCGGCCAGTCATCCCAGCTGGCAGCGCGTAAAACGCGTGAGATCCTGCATCGCGACTTCCCGGACTTTCCCCCCGCGCATTATGACGCCGTGGCGCATGCTATTGAGGCGCACAGCTTCAGCGCCGGGATCGCGCCGCAGAGTCTGGAAGCGAAAATTGTGCAGGATGCTGACCGGCTGGAAGCGTTAGGGGCGATTGGCCTGGCGCGCGTGTTTGCCGTTTCGGGGGCGCTGGGCGTGCCGCTTTTTGACGCACGCGATCCCTTTGCTGATGCGCGAACCCTTGATGACCGGGCGTTTGCCCTCGACCATTTTCAGACCAAGCTGCTGCGCCTGCCTGATACAATGCAAACAGAAATGGGGCGCGAGCTGGCACGCCACAACGCCGATTTTCTCATCCAGTTTATGGCAAAACTGAGTGCCGAATTACAGGGTGACTGCCTGGGGCTGGATAGCCAGGTACTGAGCCGCTTCCGCCGCAGTTTGCACCGTTGAACTGTGGTAATCTGTTTCCAGTCTTTATTGTCCGGTTAAAAGAATGCAGGAAAATCGATCAGTGAGTGAGCCCGCACCTGAGCAGGCTGAGAAATCAACGGCAACGGTGCAGGCGCTGCTGCGCCAGCTGCTGGATATCTATGATGCCAAAACCCTCGCCAGCCAGCTCATGGCACAGGGTGAGGGTCACTGGAGCCCGGCAATCATTAAGAGACTTATCACCAGCGAGCGGGCAGGGCATCGCCTGAGCGACGGCGAGTTTCGTTATCTGCAAACATTGCTTCCGCGTCCTTCCGCCGCCCATCCCCATTATGCCTTCCGCTTTATCGATCTGTTTGCCGGTATCGGGGGCATTCGACACGGATTTGAAGCCATCGGCGGACAGTGCGTCTTCACCAGCGAGTGGAACAAACACGCGGTCCGCACCTATAAAGCCAACTGGTATTGTGACCCCGACGCGCATCAGTTCAACGCGGATATCCGCGATGTCACGCTGAGCCATAAAAGCGGCGTGAGCGATGAAGAGGCGGCAGAGCATATTCGCCAGAACATCCCGGCGCATGACGTACTGCTGGCGGGCTTCCCGTGCCAGCCATTCTCGCTCGCTGGGGTATCGAAGAAAAATGCCCTCGGACGTGCCCACGGTTTTGCCTGCGATACGCAGGGAACCCTGTTTTTTGATGTCGCCCGTATTATCGATGCCCGCCGTCCGGCCATTTTTGTGCTGGAAAACGTCAAGAATTTAAAGAGTCATGACGGCGGTAAAACCTTCCGCATTATTATGCAGACGCTGGATGAGCTGGGCTACGACGTGGCGGACTCCCAGAATATGGGTGCCGATGATCCGAAAATCATTGACGGGAAATATTTCCTGCCCCAGCACCGGGAACGTATTGTGCTGGTCGGATTCCGCCGCGATCTCAACCTGAAAGGTGATTTTACCCTGCGGGATATCCCGTCGCTCTATCCGGCGCGCCGTCTGTCCGTCGCCGATCTTCTGGAGCCCGCCGTCGACGCGAAATTTATCCTCACCCCGGTGCTGTGGAAGTACCTCTATCGCTATGCCAAAAAGCATCAGGCAAAAGGCAACGGTTTTGGTTTTGGCCTGGTCAACCCGAACGATCCGCACTGTGTCACCCGCACCCTGTCCGCGCGCTATTACAAAGACGGTGCGGAGATCCTGATCGATCGTGGCTGGGACAAAGCGCTGGGCGAGAAAGACTTTGATAACCCTGAGAACCAGCGTCATCGTCCACGTCGCTTAACCCCACGCGAGTGCGCGCGGCTGATGGGGTTTGAGACGCCGCAGGGGTACAGCTTCCGCATTCCGGTCTCTGATACGCAGGCCTACCGACAGTTTGGCAACTCGGTGGTGGTGCCCGCCTTTGCGGCGGTGGCGAAACTGCTGTCCTCACGCATTAAACAGGCGGTTGCCCTGCGCCAGAGTGAGGCCGTCAGTGACGGATGTGCACAATAAGGCGACGCGCAGTAAAAACATGCGTGCCATCGGTACGCGTGATACGGCGATTGAGAAACGCCTCGCCGGGCTACTGACTGAGGCAGGCTTTGACTTTCGGGTGCAGGATGCCGCACTTGCCGGGCGTCCTGATTTCGTCATTGATGCCTATGAGTGCATTATCTTTACCCACGGCTGCTTCTGGCACCGTCACGACTGCTATCTGTTTAAAGTCCCGGCGACGCGCACCGATTTCTGGCTGGAGAAGATTGGCAAAAACGTCCAGCGCGATCGGCGGGATATCGCCACGCTTGTCGAACAGGGATGGCGGGTGCTGGTGGTGTGGGAGTGTGCGCTACGCGGCAGACTGAAGCTGAACGATCGGGATCTGACCGAACGGCTGGAAGAGTGGATCTGCGGCGGCGGTCAGACCGCGCAGATCGACACTCAGGGCATTCATCCGTTTACGGTTTCTCCACCTGACACGGCACCACCTCAGGCTTAGCGGGCAGCAGGTATTTCCCCAGCGTGACCAGCACCACGGCAAACACAATTACGCCCAGCGCCAGCCATTCAACCGGCGACAGCGTTTCACCGCCGAGTCCCGTTCCCAGCAGCACGGCCACGACCGGGTTAACGTAGGCGTAGCTGGTGGCGACCGCCGGAGAGACGTTGCGGATGAGGAACATGTACGCATTAATGGCAATGATGGAGCCAAACAGCGCCAGATAACCCACGGCGAGGAAGCCAGACAGATCCGGCATGGTTGTCAGCGTTTCCCCCGTCAGCGTGGAGGCAATCAGCAGCACAATGCCTGCGGCAAGCATCTCAATAGCGCCCGCCATCATGCCGGACGGCAGCTCAATACGCGAACCGTAGACGGAGCCAAACGCCCAGCTCATGGATCCGATAAGGATAATCACGGCCCCCCACGGGTTACCGCTCAGGTTGCCGCCGCTGTTGAGCAGAATGATCCCGGCGAGCCCAATTCCAATCCCCAGCCATTCCAGCTTGCGGGTGCGAATGCCGAAAAGACGGCTAAAGCAGAGCGTGAACAGCGGGACAGTGGCGACCACTACCGCCGCGATACCGGAGGGCACGTTCTGATGTTCAGCAACCGTGACAAAGCCGTTGCCCACGGCCAGCAGCAGCAGGCCAATCAGCGCCGCATTCAGCATCGGGCGCAGCGGGGGGAGTTTATGTCCGCGCAGCAGCAGGAAGGCCATCAGCAGGACGCCAGCCGAGAGAAAACGGATACCCGCCATCATCAGCGGAGGCCAGCTTTCCACCCCAATGCGAATGACGAAGTAGGTTGACCCCCAGATGATATACAGCGAAAAGAGCGCCCCGATGAGCGGTAGTAAGTGCCGAAAACGCATAGTCCCTCACGACGAAATAAAAAGTTCGCTCATAGTAAACGCCAAAACTACCGGGCTGGCGAGCCCTTTAATTGTGTAGTTGCTGTGAAATTTTTGTTGACGCAATGTGCCTGTTTCCGGGTGTGCGGTTTTGTTCCATACTATTCACTTAATTAGCAAAAAAAGAAGGATAGTCATTTTGGCGGGAAGTAGCTTATTAACATTGCTGGACGATATTGCCACCTTGCTGGACGATATTTCCGTTATGGGAAAACTGGCGGCGAAGAAAACAGCAGGGGTTCTGGGGGATGATTTATCGCTAAATGCGCAACAGGTAAGCGGGGTGCGGGCTAACCGTGAGTTGCCGGTAGTATGGGGCGTGGCGAAAGGCTCATTCCTCAACAAGGTGATCCTGGTGCCGCTGGCGCTGCTGATCAGCGCCTTTATCCCCTGGGCGATTACGCCGCTGCTGATGATTGGCGGCGCATTTTTATGCTTTGAAGGGGTAGAGAAGGTGCTGCACTCCTTCGCCGCGAGGAAGAAGCACGACACGCCAGAAATGCGCCAGCAGCGTCTGGAAGCACTGGCTGCGCAGGATCCAAAAACCTTCGAACGCGATAAAATCAAGGGCGCCGTTCGTACCGACTTTATTCTGTCGGCGGAGATTGTGGCTATTACCCTGGGTATCGTGTCTGAATCGCCGCTGCTGAATCAGGTGCTGATCCTCTCCGGGATCGCCATTCTGGTGACGGTGGGGGTTTACGGCCTGGTGGGGCTTATCGTTAAACTCGACGACATTGGCCTCTGGCTGGAAGAGAAATCGAGCGCGGTAGCGAAAGGGATCGGTAAAAGCCTGCTGGTGCTCGCCCCGTGGTTGATGAAGAGTCTTTCCGTGGTGGGGACGTTGGCGATGTTCCTTGTCGGCGGTGGGATTGTGGTACACGGTATTGCGCCGCTGCACCATGCGATAGAACATTTTGCTGCACAGCAGGGCGCCGTGGTGGCGGCCATTCTGCCTACGCTGCTTAATCTGGTGCTGGGCTTTATTGTGGGCAGTATCGTGGTCGCCGCAGTGAAGCTGGTTGAAAAGCTGCGCGGTGCGGCGCACTAATTGTTACCCGCGCCAGGATGCAAAAAGGCCATTCCTCGTCTAAATTGAAAAAGTTTCACCCTGATACAGGAGGCAGGTATGGTCTTTTTGGTCAGTGATGAAGTTAAGCCTAAGAAGGGCGGCCCACGTATGATTGTCACCGGCTATTCCAGCGGAATGGTGGAGTGTCGGTGGCATGACGGTTACAGCATCAAGCGGGAAGCGTTTCGTGAAGATGAGCTTCAGCCGGGTGACGGGCGGCAAAAGCGTGACAAGGCTTAATCACTTAACGCCCGGCCTTGCCGGGCGTTTTTATATCAAGTATCGGGTGTAAGGAAGCGATCAGGGAGTATGTGTGCAGCGTGATACCTTTGTTGTAAGACGAACTTTTCTGCAATGGCTGCATAAGCGTAGCAATCCAGGTGCGATTGTTAATCTCTGTTTTCTGGTGGTACTGGTTTTTTCGACCCTCCTCACCTGGCGTGAAGTGGTGGTGCTGGAAGATGCCTATATCTCAAGCCAGCGCAACCATCTGGAAACGGTGGCCACGTCGCTCGACAGACAGCTTCAGTTCAGCGTGGACAAACTGCTTTTTTTTCGCCAGAGCATGCGCGATGCGCTCCAGACGCCGCTGGCGTTTGATGTCCTGCGTGCAGCGGTGACACGCTTCAATGCAGACCGGTCTCGTCCTTTCTGGCAACTTGCCGTGGATACAAAACGTACGCTGCCCATCAACGGCGTATCGGATGCCTTTGTTGAAAAGACCACGCTGCTTAATCGCGACGATGAACTTCTCGATAATGAAGTGTCTGCTGCGCTTGAAGTGGGCTATTTGCTCAGGCTGGCCTCACCGGTCATGCGCAGCGAAGAACGTGTGGTCTATGTCTCCCGCGCCGGGTTTTACCTCTCCACGGAGACAGCGACACAGACTGCCGATATTATCCCGCGCTATTACCATCTGGTGACCCAGCCCTGGTTTACGCAGCAAACGGAACGTAACAACCGTGCGCGCGCGGTGTTGTGGTTTATCACCTCGCCGTCAACCTGGACGGGCAACGAGCGCATGATCACCGCCAGCGTACCCATCTATTTTGACCATTACTGGTACGGCGTGGTGGCGATGGATTTTTCTCTCAATACCATGAAACGGATGCTGGCCGACGCGACGGATGACCACGCCGAGGGCGAATATCAGCTGTATGATACCCGGCTCAATATGATTGCCTCTTCTGAAGCGTCCACAAGCGAGGCCAACCATTTTGATGAGCGTGAAACGGCACAGATTGCGCATGCTATTGAGAACAATACCGGCGGCGGGATCCGGCTCGGCAGCCGTTTTGTCAGCTGGGAGCGGCTCGACCATTTTGACGGGGTTATCCTGCGGGTGCATACCCTGCATGAAGGGGTAAAAGGCGACTTCGGCAGCATCAGTATCGTGCTGGCGCTCCTGTGGGCGCTCTTCACCGCCATGCTGCTGATCTCCTGGCTGGTGATCCGCCGGATGGTCAGCAACATGTACACGCTCCAGCACTCGTTGCAGTGGCAGGCCTGGCACGATCCGCTCACCCGCCTCCATAACCGTGGGGCGCTGTTCGAGCGGGCAAAAGCGCTGGCCGGGCAATGTCAGGCGCAGTCGCTGCCGTTCTCGGTGGTGCAGATCGATCTCGATTATTTTAAAAGCATTAACGACCGCTTCGGCCATCAGGCCGGAGATAAGGTGCTGTCCCATGCGGCGGGGCTGATTGCCAGCGCCCTGCGTAAGAACGACGTTGCCGGGCGCGTGGGCGGGGAAGAGTTTTGCGTGGTCCTGCCGGGTATCGGGCTGGAGGAGGCGAGAGCGGTGGCGGAACGCATTCGCTCACGCATCGACAGCAAAGAGATCCTGGTGAAAAAGAGCACGACGTTGCGTATCAGCGCGTCGATGGGGGTCAGCTGCGCGCAGGAGAAGGGGAATTACGACTTCGAACAGCTGCAGTCGATAGCGGATGCCCGGCTGTATCTGGCAAAACAGCGCGGCCGCAACCAGGTGGTCTGGGACGATCACGACAAGAAGTGATCCAGCCCTTCATGCCAGCCCGCCGGTCCTGCTTGCTGCGTGTGATACACCCGGGCAGGGTTATCGTCGCGCAGCGTGATGCCCTGGCGGTTAATGCCCTTGATCACCACCGCGAAGTCGACGCTGTCGAGCAGGGGCGCATCATTCGGACCATCGCCCAGCCCGAGCGTCGTGGGCATGATGCCTTCCTGTTCGCGATACTGCGCAATGAGCCAGTTCACCGCCACGTCCTTTCCGCAGCGGGCGTCCAGAATGTGCCAGAAGCGGGCACCCTGCAGGCATTTAAGACCGCGCTGCGCCAGCTCCTCTTCAAACTGCACCATTTTCTCATCGGTGTCGCGCCAGATGAGCGTGACAGAGGCTTCATGTTTACGCGCAAGCGTGGAACGATAGCGGCTCAGCCCCGTCCATTCGCCGATCACCCGGTCATCGACATCGTCAAAGGTGGTGAATTTATACCCTGCCTGCAGGCGGATTTGCTCGATGAACGGGCGAATGTCGCGGTGAAGCATTCCCATAGTATGGCGCTGCGCCTTTTCCCAACGGACATCGGGCTGGATGACCGCGCCGTTTTCGGCAATAAACGGTAACCCCTCGAGGCCCAGATCCTGCTGAATATCCTGCATCTCCGCTGCGGTTTTGCTGCTGCACAGAATGAGCGGTACCTGAAAATCCTGCAGCTTATCCAGCCAGGGCATTGCCGGCTGCCAGGCGTAGGTATGAATATCCAGCAACGAACCATCCAGGTCGGAAAAAACCAGCAGGGTGTCCTGCAGGGAAGGCCGTGCAGCTCCCGATTGCGAATAGTGCCTCATCTAAGAATTTTCCTAAAAAAATAGGACTGTCGGAAGGGAAACGAGCGGAACCGATCCCGCCAAACCCGCATTCGACGTACCTTGCTGCTCATAACAAAAATTCACGTTTAAAAAATATAATATTCGCCACGAGAATATATGCTTGTCAGGCAAAATCGTTGAGGATAGTGTTTCAGCTACATCAGATTTCCTGGTGTAACGAATTTTCAAGTGCTTCTTGCATAAGCAAGTTTGATCCCGGCCATCCCCATGACCGGGATTTTTTTCGTCCTAACGATTCGCTTCAGACACGCTAAAGTCATGGATATCAAGCTCGAAGGCCTCGGCCAGTTCACGGTAGGTGTGATAATCCCTTCCGTTGACGATGACCCGGTCAGAGTTGTCATCCGTACGACGAACTTCTGACTCACTGATCTCATTGATGGCGGCCAACAGGGCATCGACATCCACTTCGACCTCGCGTTTGATGGTGTCGCTGTACTCTTTATCGGTCTTCATTTCGGGGTCCTCATTCAACCGTGTCCAACATTGATTATAGACTGAACACAAAAACGCCATTCGCGCGCCGTGGCGATGTGTGTTTTTGCGTTTTGTTCTACACTGGCTCAAAACCACAGGAGGAACGTATGAAGATTAACGATCGGGTTACTGTCAAAACGGACGGTGGACCGCGCCGCCCGGGGGTGGTACTGGCAATTGAAGAGTTTAGTGAAGGTACAATGTATCTGGTATCACTGGAAGACTACCCGCTCGGCATCTGGTTCTTTAACGAACTGGGGCATCCGGATGGCATCTTTGTGGAAAAAGCGGAGTAACACGGCATCGGGTGCCCGACAGCGCCCGTAAAAGCAAAAATCTCTGGCCAGGCCAGAGATCGTGTAGGGTACTCAAGGTCTTATGCAACTAACGCATGTTGACGAAAATCCCGTTCGTCACATTATCGGTCAGGCGGACAACGTGGTAGATCACTTGCTTATTATGGGTTTTAATCTTCCTTTTAATATTTCCTTTATGTGACGAAACGGTTTTCGCTTTAATATTCATCTGGTCTGAAATTTGAATCGTTCCTTGCCCGGCCATCCACATTCGCAGCATGCTTGATTCAGTTCTGCTTAATGATAGGGTGGGTAAGTTAACCGCTCCTACATTCTTAACTTCCTTATTCAAATAATCCCCCAGAATGTCATCCAGCGACTCTGGTTTTATCGATTTAGAACTGATCAATAAATTTTTACGGACCAACAAATACTCATCGAAATGGATATTTGCGATCGCCATAAAAACAATAAACAGGGTTTTAGGATGCTGATTAATGATTTGCTTAATGTGCTGACTGTTGGCTGGATCGTGAATGAAACAGTCCTCATTAATAAACACCACGCCTGGTTTGAGTTCATCACAAGCGGCTGCGAGCTCCTCAACGGTGTGTGCGTCGTTGATGTCTCTCTTTCTTACCCCTCTGCTTGCCAGATACCCGGTTAACCCTAGCCGGGTGTAGCTGCATAAATCCATAATGATCGTTGACATGGCATACCCTCACTCAATGCGTAACGATAATTCACCATCTGCCTGAGAGCTCATAAACAGCCATACGGGATGGAAAAAATTAATAAACCTGTGAGCATGACAAAGACTTTCAGGCGGACTCACTATCCCGTAAAGTTACGTATAATTTGCCAGGAATCATCTTAAAGTAAAGTAAATATTAAGTATTGTGAGGTGGTTAGAAACAATTAAACCGCGTCAGATATATCCTGGAAGATGTTTTTCGTGTTTTATTTTAGGAATATCCTCAGAAAGACAATATCAACTGTGAGGACTATTATTTACGTGGCAGCTCGCTGACAATATCCGCTAAGAGGTTGAATATCTCGCCGAATAAATGCTCACAGAAGGGGGCGATAAGTGGCATTAGCAATGACATTAATAAAATTCCCACCGTCAGCGTCAGCGGAAAACCAATGACGAACACCGACAGTTGCGGGGCCATGCGGTTAAGTAAACCCAACGCCAGGTTCACGGTCAGGAGCAGGGTGATGATCGGCAGCGCCAGCATCAATCCGTTGAGGAACACCAGCCCTGCGGCGCGGATGAGTGCCAGGAACGCATTGCTGTTAACCGGGTTTTCCCCAATGGGCAGCGTGTGGAAGGTATCCACCAGCATGGAGATGAGCCACAGATGGCCGTTAAACGACAGGAAAAGCAGCATCGCCAGCATATCGATAATGCGCGCCAGCACCGGCATGTTGAGGTGGCTGCCAGGGTCGACAAACGTGGCGAACGATAGCCCCATCTGCAGGCCGATCAGTTCCCCGGCGGTGCGCACGGCCGCAAAGGCCAGCTGCATGGTAAAACCAACCGCGACGCCAATCAGAATTTGCTGCAACGCCACCCATACCGCATTGGCGGAGAAGATCGGGATATTCACCGGAGGCAGGGAAGGGGCAACGATGATGGTGATGATGATGCCCAGCCCCACTTTGACCCGCTTCGGGATCGCTTTCTCGCTCAGGATGGGGGCGGTGGTGATCAGCGCCAGGATGCGCAGCATGGGCCAGAAATAGACCCCAAGCCACTGAATCCACTGGTCGCTGGTAAAATGGAGCATCGTCGCGTCAGCCGATGATGTACGGCAGATTGGTAAACAGGTTACGCATGTAGTCCAGCAGCAGATTGAGCATCCACGGCCCGGCAACAATGATTGCCACGAACACGGCGATGATTTTCGGAATGAACGAGAGCGTCATTTCGTTAATCTGCGTGGCGGCCTGCAGAATACTGATGATCAGACCGGTCACCAGGGCGACAAGCAGCAGCGGCGCGGCAACGGCAATTGCGATTTTCATCGCTTCCGTGCCCATCATCATGACCGATTCTGGCGTCATTGCGCGCTCCTCAACTGTAGAAACTCTGCGCCAGCGAACTGACCAGCAGCTGCCAGCCGTCGACCAGCACAAAGAGCATGATCTTAAAGGGCAGGGCAATGGTGGCTGGCGGTACCATCATCATACCGAGCGCCATCAGTACGCTGGCGATCACCAGGTCGATAATCAGGAACGGAATAAAGATGGTAAAGCCAATCTGGAAGGCGGTTTTCAGCTCGCTGGTGACGTACGCAGGCAGCAGTATGCGCATCGGCACGGCTTCCGGGCCCTGCAGCTCCCCGGTGTTGGAAAGGCGGGCAAAGAGGGCCAGATCCGCTTCGCGCGTCTGGCGCAGCATGAATTCACGCAGCGGCTGAGCGCCTTTCTCCAGCGCCTCCTGCATGGAGATTTTATCTTCACTGAACGGCTGGTAGGCGTCGGTATAAATCTT
This sequence comes from Enterobacter cloacae complex sp. IR5384, assembly GCF_049237265.1. Lineage (NCBI taxonomy): Bacteria > Pseudomonadati > Pseudomonadota > Gammaproteobacteria > Enterobacterales > Enterobacteriaceae > Enterobacter > Enterobacter cloacae complex sp. IR5384. The sequence continues at coordinate 72,765 of NZ_JBMKHJ010000021.1, forward strand.
ATCGATAACCGGCGACATAATAAAAAAGGTTAAAAACAGGGCCAGGCCCAGCAGCACCTGGTTCGGCGGCGCGGAAGGGGTACCCAGCGCGTTTCGCAGCAGGCCAAAGACAATGATGATGCGGGTAAAGCTGGTCATCATCAGCAGGATCGCCGGAATAAAGGTCAGCGAGGTGATGAACACCAGCGTCTGAACCGGGAGCGACCAGCTTTGTCCGCCGCCCGCCAGAGGGGTTGAAACCAGACCGGGCAGTTGCGCATAAACCGCAGGAGCAAACAGGCCAACGCCCGCGAGCGTCAGGGATAACAAACGGCGCATCAGGATCTCCCGGAACGCTTAAGCAAACTCTTCATGACGGACTGGAAATCCGCAGGGGGTTCTGCACGCTCATCACTGATAGCAGGGGCGGGCGGCAGTTTATGTAAAACGTTGACGTTTGACGCGGTGACGCCCAGCACCAGCCGAGCGTCCTCAACGTCTACGATGACCACGCGCTCGCGTGGCCCCAGTGTTGTACTGGCGCTGACCTTCAGACCGCGCGTCCCGGCGGTTTTACCCGCCAGGCCAAAACGCTTCGCCAGCCAGGCGGCGATAAGAATAAAGGCAATAATACCGAGCAACGCACCGCTCACCTGGAGCAGCGGTGAGCCGGGAACGGCGGAAGGTTGTGATACTGTTGCCTGGGTTTTCATTCTTAACGGCTCAGACGACGCATGCGCTCAGACGGGGTAATGATGTCGGTGATACGCACGCCGTATTTATCGGCCACGACCACCACTTCACCCTGAGCAATCAGATACCCGTTGATCAGGATATCCAGCGGCTCACCGGCCAGACCGTCGAGGGCCACGACGGAACCCTGCGTCAGACGCAGCAGCTCTTTAATGGTCATGCGGGTGCGGCCCAGCTCAACGGTCAGCTTAACCGGGATATCCATAATCAGGTCGATGTCCTGCAGTGTACCGCTGACATCACCGCCGCCTAACTGCTGGAAGACGGCATCCGCTGCACTTTTGGCCGGGGTCGCTTTTTGCTCGTTTAACGCGTCAGCCCACAGATCGTCCAGTGCTCCGCTGTTTTCATCGGACGGATTGTTCATGTCACTCATTTGGGCTGTTCCTCATTCAGCGAATTCAAAATCGGGTTGATCAAGTGCTCAACGCGTAACGCATACTGGCCGTTAATTGTGCCGTACTGACTTGTCAGCACGGGGACACCATCCACATGGGCAATAATGCGGTCGGGTTTTTCTATCGGCAAAACGTCACCGGGTTGTAATTTCAGGATCTGGGATAACCGCAGCGGAATATCGGCAAAGCTCGCCACCAGCTCAAGCTGTGAGTGCTGGACCTGGCGCACCAGGTTTTCACGCCAGTTCTGATCTTCATGACGTGAGTTCTCCAGCGGCGGGTTGACCAGCAGCTCGCGCAGCGGTTCGATCATGCTGAACGGCAGGCAAATGTTGAACTCGCCGGTCAGGTTACCGATCTCCACGTGGAATGGCGTGTTGACGACGATGTCGTTCGGAGAGGTGGTGATGTTGGTAAATTTCACCTGCATCTCAGAACGCACATACTCCACTTCCAGCGGGTTAATGGCCTTCCACGCGTCGCTGTATGACTCCAGCGCCAGCTTCAGCATGCGGTTAATGACGCGCTGTTCGGTGTGGGTGAATTCACGACCTTCTACTTTGGTCGGGAAGCGCCCGTCGCCGCCGAACAGGTTATCCACCGCAATAAACACCAGGCTTGGGGAAAACACCACCAGACCTGTGCCGCGCAGCGGTTTCAGATGGATCAGGTTAAGGTTGGTTGGCACCGGCAGGTTGCGGGCAAACTCATGATACGGCTGAATGCGGATCGCACCGACCGTAATATCCGGGCTACGACGCAGCAGGTTAAACAGCCCCATACGGAACTGACGTGCAAAACGTTCGTTAATGATCTCCAGCGCCTGCAGACGTTCACGTACCACGCGACGCTGGGTATTCGGGTCATAGGGACGAATATCGCTATCGCCGCCAATGCCCGGTTGCGGATCATCACTCTTATCGCTGTCGCCGTTGAGCAGCGCATCGATTTCTGCCTGAGAAAGAATACTGTCGCCCATGTCGTTACCGCAGAATAAAGGCTGTATACAGAACGTCAGTGACTTCCTGCTTAGGTTGGCCGTTCACCAGCGGGGTCGCCAGCGTTTGCTTAATAGCGTCGACCAGCTTTTGCTTACCTTCATCGGTGGCAAGCGTTGAAGCGTCCTGACGAGAGAACAGCAGCAGCAGACGGCTGCGCACTTCCGGAAGGTAATCGTTCAGTCGGGAACGGGTGGCTTCATCTTTCAGGCGCAGCGTGATGCCGACATACAGCACACGATCCGCATCACCGAGGTTGACGGTGAAGGTATCCAGCGGGAAGAACACCGGTGCCGGCGGAGGTGGCAGTTCGGCTTTGGCCGCAGCAGTAGAAGGTTTCTGCTGCATGCGCCAGTAACTATAGCCCGCGGTAGCGCAGGCGGCGAGCGTGATTAACACCAGCAGCGGGATCCAGATGGAACGCTTACTTTTTTTGGTGATCGCGGAGTCAGTCATCTGATACGAGCTTCCTGTTTCGGTACAGCTTAATATGGTGATTATCCCGTGTCCGGCTGACGTCAAAGCGTGGAAAAGACGGGGATAATCACGCTACCTCTGGCGTTTAGGCGAAGATGTCTACGGCGCGGTTGCCGCTCGCAGCGGATTGCAGGGCTGCCGGGGTCGGCAGCAACTCATCGCTCTCTTCAGTAAATCCGCCATGTTGGCCGGAACGCGACGCCTGCTGTTGCTGCTGGGATGAAGACTGCTGCTGCCCGGCAAAGCTCTCGCTGCTGACGCTACTCTGCGTAAGCTGAATGCCGTTTTCCGCCAGTGACGTACGCAGTACCGGCAGGGCGGCTTCCAGTGCAGCACGCACGTGGCCGTGCGCAGAGACCATCTGCAGCTGTGCCTGGTCATTATCCAGCTTCAGCGAAATGTGCACCTGGCCCAGATCTTCCGGGTTCAGGCGCAACTCTGCGGTTTGCTGTCCTTGCTTCGCAAACAGCGTGATGTGCTGGCTCAGGTTCTGTTGCCATTCGTGGGTACCGAGCGGCTGACTCAACACCGGTGCGGTGGCAACGGTTGCGGCAGGCTGCGCGGTGGCGTGGCTGGAGACAATCGGCGCCAGGGTGGCGGTTGGTGTTGAAGACGAAGACGCGCTGGCAAGATCCTGTTTCTCGGCCGCGACGGCGAGCGCTGGCGTCGCCGGTGCGTTGGCCGGCAGGGACGGATCAACGTTTTGCGCCTGCCCGGCGAAAGACGGCTGCGCGTTATCCTTGCCCGTCAGGGCGCTGCCCAGTGCGTGTGCAGACGTGCCGTTTTGCGTAAGCGTCGTGGCGGTCAGGGCTGACGTTGCTTTGAGTCCCTCACTGCCCGCGCCTTTCGCCGTGATCGGCGTGGAGGTCTGCTGGTGCGGCAGCATGGCCATCAGCGCGCTTAAGCCCGCCAGCTCTTCTTCGCTCAGTTCGGTTTTGCTGTTATCGGCACTATTCGCCGTGGTCAACGTCTTCAGGGCATCGCCCTTAGCGGCAGGCATCAGCCCGGAGACCAGCGTTTGTAGCGGCGTCGTCTGCGCCGTTTCATCGCCAGCCTGCGTGGATTGACGCGCGAGCAGATCGGCAATTTTCGCCTGCAGGGTGGACTCTCCCCCGGCGTCCTTCGCGACCTTTGACAGCTTGCTGCCAGCCGCCTTCAGGTCGGCCAGCGTCAGCGGCGCATCTTTGCCCTGACCGCTGGCGTCCGTTAACGCGCCCGCCAGCAGAGAAAGAAAGTCTTGCGCACCGTCGGTGCCTTTCCCCGTTTGCATGCCGCCTGACAGGTCGCTGTCGGTCATCAGCAGTTGTTGCAGTGTGATCATTCCGGTTTCCTCATTGATGCGCGCTGGGCAAACTCATCCATTTTTTTCTGATCCTGGCGGTTTTCCGCCAGCGTCGCCGCGGCAATCTGCCGGTCCTGTAAGGTCTGCCAGGCCTGCAGTCGCTGCTTCTTCTCGCGCCAGAAATTCAGCGCGGTGTCGACTTTTTGGGTCCATTGCTGAAGCTGCTGGCGATGCTGTTCTATCGCTTTTTCCAGCGTCTGAATAAACTGCTGATAGTTAATCCAGCGCTGGCTTCCAATGCCCTGTGTCATATCGGTATTGAGGTTGGTGCGATACTCATGCTGATAGTCGATTAACATCTTCAACTGCTCTTCAGCCTGCTGGCACCCGCGTCGCATTGCGCCAAGCTGCAATGCGGCATCATCAACTTCTTTTTCAGCCAGATCTTTCAGCGTTGATAACGCGCTGTTTTGCGCCATGATCGTCGCCCTCCACCTGTGTTACACCTGCGGGAAAATCAGCTCCAGAGCCTGAATCGAATCTTCCCAGTCGGCACGTTCAAATATGCCTTGTTGCAAAAATGCCTCCAGCTGCGGCCACAGGCTAATCGCTTTGTCGAGCATGGGATCGCTACCTTTGGCATACGCTCCCACGCTCACCAGGTCGCGGTTGCGCTGGAAGCTGGAGAGCAGTTGTTTGAAGTTACGCACGCGGGCGTAGTGCTTCTCGGTAATCAGTGCCGTCATTGCGCGGCTGATGGATGCTTCAATATCAATGGCCGGATAGTGTCCGGCTTCGGCCAGGCGACGCGATAACACAATATGACCGTCGAGGATCGCACGCGCAGAGTCGGCAATCGGGTCCTGCTGGTCGTCGCCTTCGGTCAGCACCGTATAAAACGCGGTAATGGAGCCACCGCCGCTAATGCCGTTCCCTGCGCGTTCAACCAGCGCCGGGAGTTTGGCAAAGACCGACGGCGGATAGCCTTTGGTGGCCGGTGGCTCACCGATGGCCAGCGCGATTTCACGCTGCGCCATCGCGTAACGGGTTAGAGAGTCCATGATCAGCAGCACGTGCTGGCCGCGGTCACGGAAATCTTCGGCGATGCGGGTGGCATACGCGGCACCCTGCATACGCAGCAACGGAGAGACATCCGCCGGGGCGGCGATGACCACCGAACGGGCGCGGCCTTCCGCGCCCAGAATGTTTTCAATGAAGTCTTTAACTTCGCGGCCACGTTCACCGATTAGCCCCACGACGATCACATCGGCCTGGGTGTAACGGGCCATCATGCCGAGCAGGACCGATTTACCCACCCCTGAACCGGCGAACAGCCCCATACGCTGGCCGCGACCGACGGTCAGCAGGGCGTTGATCGGGCGCACACCGGTATCAAGAACATGTTCGATCGGGGTACGCTGCAGGGGGTTAAACGGTTGGGTGATCAGCGCGCCGGTTTCGGTGGTGTCCGGGGCGGGCAGGCCGTCGAGCGGTTTACCGCTGCCGTCCAGCACGCGGCCCAGCAGGGCAGGGCCGAGCGGGAGCTGCTTACCGCTTTGCAGACCATCGCCGATGATGTTTTTCGCATAGACGCGCGCGCCGGGCAGAATGCCTTCCACCTCTTCAAGCGGCATCAGGAAAAGACGCTGGCCGTTAAAGCCCACCACTTCGCTTTCCACTTCTCGCGTTTCCTGCCCATCCTGACGCTCGATCACGCAGGTGGCCCCCAAAGGCAACTGCAGGCCGGTGGCTTCCAGCACCAGACCGGTGGCGCGGGTCAGGCGCCCATAACGACGAACAGATGGCAGTTGCGCCATCTTCGTTTCAAAGTTATCGAGCGTGTTGAGCCAGCGAGTGAGGCGTGCGGTCATCAGACGACTCCCGGAGCCGCCAGGCGGCACAGTTCCTGCCAGCGGGTGGCGACGCTGGCATCCAGATCGCCTTCATCGGCGGAGACTTTGCATCCGCCGTGATGTAACGACGGGTCACCGCGCAGACGCCAGCCGTGCAGGCTCAGCGTGGCACCGAGACTCTCTTCCACGCGCTGGAGATCGTCCGGATGAACGCGCAGTTGCGGTTTCCCGCTGAACAACGGCTCTTGCTGCAGCAGGCCCTGAATTTGTTTGATCAGCGCTGAATTATCGACCGCCGGGGTCTGGCCAATTACCTGACGGGCCGCTTCCAGCGCCATCTGCATCAACCGGGAAGCAATCACGCTGTCCAGCGCATCCAGGGTGTGCTGGAACTCGCTGACCAGCTGCTGCATACGGGCATGGAGAGGCGCCTGCTGCTGGCGCGCCTGCTCAATACCCTGTTCTAACCCTTTCGCCAGACCTTCCTGATAACCCTGGTCATGGCCTTTCTGTCGGCCTTCATTCAGACCCGCATTAAAACCCTGCTCATGCGCCTGCATTTGTAACTGCGCCAGCATCTGCGTGCGCTGTTCTTCTTCGCTCAGTTCAGGCGCCTCGACGTCGGTGTCGCCCTCCTCGGGCGACGCTACGACAGCCGGGGTGAATTCAGAGAGGGCAGGGGCCAGATCGTCAGGCGTCCAGCGCTTCCACGGTAGCTCATTAGACATAGGTGTCGTCTCCGCTGCCAATTACCATCTCGCCGGTTTCTGCCAGACGACGAACGATGAGCAGGATCGCTTTCTGTTCGTTTTCCACCTGAGACAGACGCACCGGGCCACGGTTGGCAAGGTCGTCGCGCAGGATATCTGCCGCACGCTGGGACATGTTGCGCAGGAACTTCTCGCGCAGCGGCTGTTCGGCACCTTTGAGGGCGATAAGCAGCGACTCGGAGTCCACTTCCTGGAGCAGGCGCTGGATGCTGCGGTCGTCCACTTCGACCAGGTTTTCGAACAGGAACATCTCGTCGATAATTTTCTGCGCCAGCTCGCCGTCGAATTCGCGAACCGCCGTAATAACGGCTTCTTCCTGCTGCGTTTTCATCAGGTTGATGATTTCCGCCGCCGTTCTCACGCCGCCCATTTTGCTGCGCTTGAGGTTCTGGCCGTCGAGCAGGTTGTTCAGCACTTCGGTCAGCTCCGCCAGCGCCGCTGGCTGGACACCGCCGAAGGTGGCGATACGCAGCATCACATCGTGACGCAGGCGCTCTTCGAACAGCGCCAGAATATCGGCCGCCTGACCACGTTTGAGGTGAACCAGGATGGTGGCGATAATCTGCGGGTGCTCGTCGCGAATAAGGTCTGCGGCACTCTGCGGCTCCATAAAGTTGAGCGTTTCGATCCCGCTGGCGGTATCGCGCGTTTCGAGAATGTCCTCCAGCAGGCTGGCGGCACGCTCTTCGCCCAGCGCCTTGACCAGCACGGAGCGCAGATAGTCGTTGGCGTTGACGTTGAGCGCTGCAAACTGTTCGGCTTCTTGCTCAAACTCCGACAACACTTCGGTCAGCTGTTTGTTGGAGATCTGACGCACGTTGGCCATGGCCGCACTCAGAATTTGTACTTCTCGCTGGGAGAGGTGTTTAAACACCTCTGCCGCACGATCTTCGCCAATGGTCATCAGCAGGATGACGCTTTTATCGGTGCCCGTAAGCGTATTACTCATGTTCGTTACCCATCCACTGGCGGATGACCAGCGCCACGACGCGCGGATCGTTATCTGACATTTCGCGAATGCGCTGGCTCATGACCTCAGCACCCATGCGCTGGTTAGCACGACGCTGCTGCATCTGTTCGTCTTTGCTGAGGCGGACTTCAACCGCTTCTTCCATTTCCTGACGCGCGTTCATCTGTTCGCGAGCCGCTTTCTCGGCTTCTGCACGACGCTGCAACTGAGGACGAACGCCCTTACGCCACAGCAGCCAGGCGACAATCAGCACCAGCAGCCAGCGTCCTGCAGACATCAGCTGATCGATAAACGCCTGCTGTTGCCAGAACGGCAGCTCACCGCCGGTCTCATCTACCGGGTTAAACGGTGAATTCACCACGTTGAGGCTATCGCCACGCTTCTCGGAGTAACCCATCGCTTCACGGGTCAGGTCTTCGATCTGCTTCATCTGCTCTGCCGTCAGCGGCAGCGGTTTGCCATTCGGCAGCGTTTTGTAGTTCACCACGACGGCCACCGACAGACGCTGAATATCACCCACGTTCAGTTTTGTGTGGCGGATAGTCCGATCCACTTCATAGTTGGTGGTTTCGTTACGGCTGCTGGTACGTGGACCGGCATTGCTGGCCGTCGAGGTTGTGGTCTGCTGATTTTGCTGACCGTTCTGCTGATTAGCCGGCGGCGTGGAAATAGGGGCCGCGTTAGCCGGGGCAGGCTGGTTAGAGAGTGCGCCCGGCACGCCGCCTGGGTATGCACCGCCAACCTGTTCGTTTTCGTTAACCTGGCGAGAGCGCATCACTGCCTGAGCCGGATCGCCGTTCGGGCGGTACTGCTCTTCGGTCTGTTCTTTATTAGAGAAGTCGATCTGCGCGGTAACCTGGGCATGGACGTTGCTGTTACCCACAACCGGGCCGAGGATCGCTTCGATGCGGCGCTGGAGGCGCGCTTCCACATCGGCGGCATATTTCAGCTGCGCGTCATTCAGATCGCGCCCGGCGGTATTGCTTTGGGTCAGCAGGTGACCACTCTGGTCAACCAGCGTGACGTTACCCGGCGGTAAACCGGCGACGGCGCTGGAAACTAAATGTGTAACCGCGCTGATTTGCCCTTCATCCAGCGCCCGGCCGGGTTCAAGGTTGACTGTGACGGAAGCCGACGGGGATTTCTGTTCGCGGACAAACAGGGACGGTTTAGGCATGGCAAGGTGCACGCGGGCGCTCTTCACCGGGCCTAATGTTTCAATCGTGCGGGCCAGCTCACCTTCCAGCGCACGCTGGTAGTTCACCTGCTCGCTGAACTGGCTGATACCGAACTTTTCCTGATCCAGCAGTTCAAAACCCACCGCGCCGCCCTTCGGCAGGCCCTGCTGCGCCAGACGTAGACGGAGTTCATGGACTTTATCTGCCGGTACCTCAAGCGCACCCCCGTTATCGGCGAAGCGATAAGGGATGTTCATTTGAGTCAGTTGGGTGACGATGGCGCCGCCATCCTGATCGGAAAGGTTGCTGTAAAGCGTGCGGTAATCAGGACTTTTCGCCCACAACACCATCGCTACAAGGATCGCAATTGCGGCAGCGCCTGCCACGATCAACGGGATTTTAGGATTCGCGCGAAGGCGGTTCATCCACTCGAGTGATTTATTCTGCGGCGCTGTCGATGCTGCTGCACTCATTGCGCACCTCTTAAATCCTGGTGGTTTACGTTATTCGTGTAGAGAAACAAAACTGACTCCCGGGTCGGCAAACACGACAAAAGTTCCATATTGATGGCCCAGCCATTATTTGATGATTCGTGATTTTCTATGGGCCAAATAACCTGGTTTTTTATCGCTATTTACCGCCATTATCTTATTGACAAGCTGTTAGTCTTGACCGCGTAAAAAACCATCCAGGGGAGAGTCATGGCTATACAGGGTATTGAAGGGGTTATCAGTCAGCTGCAGGCAACCGCGATGACGGCCCGTAATCAGAATGTGGCAGAACAGCAGCCGACCATCAGCTTTGCCGGGCAACTGCATGCTGCGCTCGACCGTATCAGCGATACCCAGACCGCCGCGCGTACCCAGGCCGAGAAGTTCACCCTCGGTGAACCTGGCGTGGCGCTGAACGATGTGATGACCGATTTGCAAAAAGCCTCGGTCTCTCTGCAGATGGGGATCCAGGTGCGTAATAAGCTGGTGTCTGCGTATCAGGAAGTGATGGGGATGCAGGTCTAAGACCTGGACGATCTTCGCTGGCAGCCTTAGCGCTTTAATGCCACAATATTTTTTTCTTCGAATGCAGGAAAGATGATGAAAAAAATAGCAATTGCTGGCGCGCTGCTGGCACTCACCGGGTGCGTACAGGTAGATAGCTACAAGGATGTGATTAAACATCCTGTTCCGGCACATCTGGCGGGATACTGGCAGTCAAAAGGGCCGCAGAGCAAAATGGTCAGCCCGGAGGCGATTGCCACGCTGGTGGTGACGGAGGAGGGCGATACGCTGGACTGCCGTCAATGGCAGCGCGTAATTGCCGTGCCGGGTAAAATCATGCTGCGTTCAGACAGCTATTACAACGTAACCAGCAAGCTGGATATCTACCCGCTGGAGCGCGATGGCTCGGTGCTGGAGTATGATGGCATGGAGCTGCAGAAGGTCGATCGCCCAACGGTTGAATGTGCCGATTACCTGAGCAAAAATCCGCTGGAAAGTAAGCTACCGTAGCCGTTTTTGGTGTTTGCACCCTCTCCCTGTGGGTGTACAGTCCGGGGACATGGTTGACAGGTGTTCGGGGACATGGTGAACACTTTTTAACATCCTTTACCCATGGTGATCGACTTTTTCTTCAG